>ONMI01000033.1 GCA_900318915.1 uncultured Prevotellaceae bacterium
AAGGAAATATTGGGCGAGAAATGGCTCACCAACAAATGGCTTCGCCTGGGCACCAGCCGCCTGGCCAACATGCTGCTGAGCGAAGTATTGGGTAAAGAAACGAAATTCTTCTAAAAAGAAATCTTCATACTAAAAAAGTCCAAATCAATCTGCTTTGATTTGGACTTTTTTAGTATGATGGGTTGATTCAGTCTATAAATTCCGTTGCGAAACGAACTGCAGATAGGCAGTAAACGCCTCTTTCAATTCCGCTGTTTTGACATGCCGGTCGATATATTTCATGGCGATATTCGACAACTCATCCATCTTGTTCTCCGCATACTGAATGCCGCCGCTCACTTTGGCATACTCCACCAAAACAGCCACCTCATCTTGATTGATGGTACCATTCTTAACCTTCTTGGCAAGGGTTTTCATCGAATCAAGTGGTGTGGTTTTCAGTGCATAGATAATCGGAAGCGTCAATTTTCCCTCCAACATATCATTGCCGGTAGGTTTACCGATTTCTTTTGAATCGTAATAGTCGAAAATATCATCTCTGATTTGGAAAATCTTGCCTACACAAAGGCCAAAATCGCGTGAGGCAGCTATCTCGTCATCGCTGGCGCCAACAGAAATAGCACCATTTTCGGAACAATTTGCAAAGAGAGAAGCAGTCTTTTTTTCAATCACATCGAAATAAACATTCTCAGAAATACCCTCCTCGGAGAAATTATTCATCTGCAGGAGTTCTCCACTGGCCAATGTCTGGCCAAGAAGGGAAAGTCCCTCGATGATACGGATGTTTTTCGATTTCGATACATTGAGCAGCGCTGTGGAGAGAATATAATCACCCGTCAGAACGGCTACTTTATTATTATAACTGGCATTCACCGACGGCTGACCCCTGCGTTCAGAACTCTCGTCCACCACATCGTCGTGAACCAGACTCGCCGTATGGAGCAATTCCAACCCCATGGCTGCATAGTGTGTGGTGTCATTGATAGCACCATAATTTTTGGCAGTGAGAAGGGTAAGAATAGGCCTCATGCGTTTGCCGCCACGCTGACGGATATGCTCCAGAACAGATGATAAAACGGGTTCTGAAGAGGTTAGCGAACTGTTGAAAAGAGTGACAAAATCGTTTAGTTCGTTGGAAATTGGCTTCTTGATGATAGAAAGAAAATCCATAAAAAATTTATTTTGAGCACAAAAATAATATTTTTATCTCAGAAATCGCGAAAAAATAAGTAATTTTACGCAGAAATTTTGAAAACATGGAGAAAATATTCTTTTTAGACGCATACGCCCTGATTTACAGAGCTTACTATGCTTTCATCAAAAATCCCAGAATCAATTCAAAAGGTCAGAATACATCGGCCATACTGGGTTTTTGCAATACACTGCATGAGATTATCAGCAAAGAGCAGCCCCAATATATCGGCGTGGCCTTCGATCCACACGGACCCACCTTCAGAAGTGAGCTCTACGCACCTTATAAAGCACAACGCGAAGAGACACCCGAAGACATCAGAACGGCTGTTCCCATCATCAAAGAGATACTGAAAGCCATGAATATTCCAGCTTTGGTACTCGACGGATTTGAGGCAGATGATGTGATAGGAACCCTTGCTACAAAGGCCGGTGAGGCCCACCTTGACACCTATATGGTGACATCCGACAAGGATTACGGACAGTTGGTGAGCGACCATGTGCGCATGTACAAACCCAAACACGGTGGAGGCTACGACATCATCGGTCCCGAACAGATAGAAGAGAAATATGGTATCAGCACACCCAAGCAAGTGATAGACTTGCTGGCACTCATGGGCGACTCGGCCGACAATTTCCCTGGATGTCCCGGGGTAGGGGAGAAGACGGCCGTGAAACTGATCAATCAGTTTGGCAGCGTAGATCAACTTTTGGAGCGTACCGACGAACTGAAAGGAGCCATCAAGAAAAAAGTGGAGGAGCACACTGAAGAAATCAAAATCTCCTATACCCTCGCCACCATCAAGACCGACCTGTCGATTCCTCTCGACCTGGAACAACTCACCCTGAAAGCACCCGATGCCGACGAACTGGAGAAAATTTTCACCGAACTGGAGTTCAAGACCCTCATCGACAAATTTCTTAATAAAAATAAAAAAATTAAAAAAAATCAGGTTCAACAACTCGATTTATTTGCAGAATTTGAAGACGAGGGGGCGGGCGAAGAAAAAAATTCGAGTTTTGAAGACCTAAAATCGAGGCCCCATCTTTACAAATTGGTTGAAAATAAGGAAGATATAAAAAAATTATGTGATTATTTATTGACAAACGAAATAATCAGTCTAGACACGGAGACCACCTCGACCGATTCCATGTCGGCAGAATTGGTCGGTTTGAGCTTTTCGGTGAAGGAAGACGAGGCTTTTTATGTTCCCATCGCCGAAAATAGAGAGGAAGCCCAAAAAACCGTCGAACTGTTCCGACCCGTCTATGAAAATGAGGAAAGTCTGAAAGTGGGGCAGAACATCAAGTACGACATGAAGGTGCTGGCCAACTACGGCATCGAGGTGAAGGGACCACTTTTCGACACCATGATAGCCCACTACCTCATCCAGCCCGAAATGCGACACAACATGGACATCCTGGCAGAGACCTACCTGCACTACAAGACCATCCACATCGACGAACTGATAGGCCCCCGTGGAAAACAGCAGAAGTCGATGCGCGATCTCCCGCCCAGTGCCGTTTACGAATATGCCGCCGAAGACGCCGATGTCACCTTAAGGCTGAAAAATGTGCTGGAGGCAAAACTCAAAGAGGTGGGAGCCGAAAAACTGTTCTTTGAACTGGAGATGCCCCTGGTGCCCGTATTGGCCGAAATGGAGCGCAACGGCGTATGCCTGGACACCAACTCCCTGCAGGAGACCTCGAAAGCGTTCACGCTCCGCATGCACGAAAAAGAAGAGCGCATCTACCAACTGGCAGGCGAAACCTTCAATATCTCCTCGCCCAAGCAAGTTGGCGACATACTATTCGGCAAACTCAAAATCATAGAAAAAGCCAAGAAGACCAAGACAGGACAATATGTCACCTCGGAGGAAGTGCTCCAGCAATTGCGTCACAAGCATGAAATAGTAAACGAGATACTCGACTACCGGGCCCTGAAAAAACTGCTGAGCACCTACGTCGACGTGCTGCCCACACTTGTGAACCCCAAGACCGGCAAGATACACACCTCCTTCAATCAGACCGTCACCGCCACCGGACGTCTCTCGTCGAGCGATCCCAACCTGCAGAACATACCCGTGAGGGGAGAAGACGGCAAGGAAATAAGAAAAGCCTTCATACCCGAACCAGGATGCCTCTTCTTCTCGGCCGACTACAGCCAGATAGAACTGCGCGTGATGGCCCATCTGAGCGGTGATGAGAACATGATAGAAGCCTTCCGCGAAGGCTACGACATACATGCCGCCACCGCCGCTAAGATATATAAGAAAGGAATAGAGGAGGTGAGCCGAGACGAGCGCACCAAAGCCAAGAGAGCCAATTTCGGCATCATCTACGGCATCACCGTGTTCGGACTGGCCGAACGCCTTGACATAGAACGCACCGAAGCCCGCCAACTCATTGACGGTTATTTCGAGACCTTCCCCCAGGTAAAGGAATACATGGAGGCGGCGAAAGAAAAAGCCCGGCAGTTGGGCTATGCTGAGACCCTGTATCACAGAAGGCGCTATCTACCCGATATCAACAGCCGCAACAACACCGTGCGCTCCTTTGCCGAGCGCAATGCCATCAACGCCCCCATACAGGGCACGGCTGCCGACATCATCAAGGTGGCCATGATACGCATACACCGCCGCTTCAAAGACGCCTACCTCCGTTCGAAACTCATCCTGCAGGTACACGACGAACTCAACTTCTCCGTCTATCCGGAAGAAAAGGAAATGGTGGAACACATCGTGCTGGAAGAAATGCAGAAAGCCTGCGAACTCAGGGTGCCCCTCATAGCCGATGCAGGGTGGGGGGACAATTGGCTCGAAGCCCATTAAATTTTTCATTAACAATCTGATTTTCAATTATTTAAGTCTCATGATGATATATTGTTCATCATGAGGCTTAAAGATTTTGAACAAAAAATACAAAACAATAGGGTAGGGGAGGAGACCCATTGGGTGAAAAGCCGTTAGAAAAAGGCGATTAGCACAAAATAACACCTCTTCAGACACATATTAGAAGAAAAATGCGTAACTTCGCAGCGAAAAATCAACAGAAGACAAAAAATGGCATTAAAATGTGGTATCGTGGGCTTGCCCAATGTAGGCAAATCCACACTTTTCAATTGTCTGTCGAGCGCCAAGGCACAAGCCGCCAATTTCCCGTTCTGCACCATTGAGCCCAATGTGGGCGTGATAACCGTACCCGACGAGCGACTGGGCCGTCTGGCTGAGATTGTACATCCCGGACGCATCGTTCCCGCCACCTGCGAGATTGTGGACATCGCCGGACTGGTGAAAGGCGCCTCTAAAGGAGAAGGTCTTGGCAACAAGTTCCTGGGCAACATCCGTGAGACCGACGCCATCATCCATGTGCTGCGCTGTTTCGACGACGACAACATCACCCATGTAGATGCCACCATCGACCCCATACGCGACAAGGAAATCATCGACACAGAGCTCCAGCTCAAAGACCTGGAAACCATCGAGTCGCGCCTCTCGCGCCAGGCCAAGGCCGCAGCCGCCGGCAACAAGGATGCCAAGGTAGAGCTCAAGGTGCTCGAGGCCTACAAGGAAGTGTTGGAAAAAGGCCTCAACGCCCGCACCGTGACCTTCGACAGCAAGGAAGAGCAGCAGGCCGCCCACGACCTGTTCCTGCTCACCGCCAAGCCCGTGCTGTATGTATGCAATGTTGACGAGTCGTCGGCCAAGGACGGCAACGACTATTCCCGCCGTGTGGAGGCCGTGGCCAAGGAAGAAGGTGCCGAGGTGCTCGTCATAGCCGCCAAGACCGAAGAAGACATCGCCAGTTTTGAGAGCTATGAAGACAAGAAACTCTTCCTCGACGAGCTGGGGCTGGAAGAGAGCGGTGTGAACCGCCTCACGAAGAAAGCCTACGCCCTGCTCAACCTGCAGACCTTCATCACGGCAGGCGAGATGGAAGTGAAGGCCTGGACCTACCGCAAAGGCTGGAAAGCCCCGCAGTGCGCCGGTGTGATACACTCCGACTTTGAGAAAGGCTTCATCCGTGCCGAGGTCATCAAATACGACGACTATATCCACTACGGTTCAGAAGCTGCTGTGCGCGAGGCCGGCAAGCTGTCGGTGGAAGGCAAGGAATATGTAGTGCAGGACGGCGACATCATGCACTTCCGCTTCAATGTATAGACCCAAACACCCCCATTCATGATTAGTCAACTGCTCTATATCGTATGGAATCCCGACGAGACGGCCCTGCAGTTGGGCTCGCTCTCCATCCGCTGGTATTCACTCTGCTGGCTCATCGGCCTGTTGCTGGCCTATCTGCTCGTTCACAAGCTCTACAAAGAGCAGAAGATAAAAGAAGAGTATTTCGACCCCCTCTTCATCTATTGCTTTCTCGGCATTCTGGTGGGTGCCCGTCTGGGCCACTGCCTTTTCTACGAACCCGGCTACTTCCTGAGCAGCGGCGAGCACATCATTGAGATGTTCCTGCCCATTCACAAGATTGGCGGCTCCTGGAAATTCACCGGCTATGAGGGGCTGGCCTCACACGGCGGCACACTGGGCCTTATCATCGCCCTGTATCTCTATTACCGCAAGACCCATCTCAACCTGTGGACCGTGCTCGACAACATCGCCATTGCCACGCCCGTGACGGCCTGTTTCATCCGCCTGGGCAACCTGATGAATTCGGAGATAATAGGCAAGGTGACCGATGTGCCCTGGGCCTTCTACTTTGTCAACGCCGGTCCCGAACTGGGTGTTGACCCGCGGCATCCCGGTCAGCTCTACGAAGCCATCGCCTATCTCATTTTCTTCTTTATCGGATGGTATCTCTACCGCAAGCGTCCTGAGAAGGTAGGCACGGGATTCTTTTTCGGTCTCTGCCTCACCCTCATCTTCACGGCCCGTTTCTTCATAGAGTTCACCAAGATCAACCAGGTGGATTTTGAGAACAGTCTGCCGCTCGACATGGGTCAGCTGCTCAGCATTCCCTATATCGTGCTCGGAATTGTGTGCATGATAGGCGGAAAATGGATGAAGGGAGTGAAAAAATAATCACTCCCTTCATCGCTCATTTCATTTTACTTACCTACTATTTTCTGTATCTCATGCAGCTTGTTGAGTGCTTCAAGCGGCGTTAGATTATTGATGTCGATACCCATCAGCTCATCGCGCACCATGCTGAGCATAGGGTCGTCGAGTTGGAAGAAGCTCAGCTGCATGCCCTCGCGCGTTTGCGCGATGTTGTCCACCTGCGGTTTGCCCACCGCGCCCACACCGTTGCTGTCGGCCTCCAACCGCTTCAGGATGGTGTTGGCCCTTTTCACGATGCTCTTGGGCATGCCGGCTATCTCCGCCACATGAATACCGAAAGAGTGCTCCGAACCGCCTCTTTCCAGTTTGCGCAGGAAGATCACCCTGTTGTCCACCTCTTTCACACTCACATTATAATTCTTGATACGGGCGAAATGCTTCTCCATCTCGTTCAGCTCATGATAGTGGGTGGCAAAGAGCGTGCGGGCCCTGGCCCGCGCGTGCTCGTGCAGATACTCCACGATGGCCCAGGCTATCGAGATGCCGTCGTAGGTAGACGTGCCGCGGCCCAGCTCATCGAAGAGCACCAGCGAGCGCGGCGACACATTGTTCAGGATATTGGCCGCCTCGGTCATTTCCACCATAAAGGTCGACTCACCCTGTGAAATATTGTCGGAGGCGCCCACACGGGTGAAGATTTTGTCCACCAGACCGATTCTCGCGCGCTCTGCGGGCACGAAGCTGCCTATTTGGGTAAGGAGTACGATGAGGGCCGTTTGTCGCAGCAGAGCCGATTTACCGGCCATATTCGGGCCCGTGATGATAATAATCTGCTGGTTGTCGCTGTCGAGCCGTATGTCATTGGGCACGTATCGCTCATCGATGGGCAGTTGGGTCTCGATGACCGGATGTCTTCCCTGCACGATATCAATTACGTCGGATTCGTCGATGACGGGCCGCACATAGTGGTGCTGTTCGGCCACCAGTGCGAAAGAGAGCAGGCAGTCGATGCGCGCTATGAGGCTGGCATTGGTCTGGATGGCCGGGATATAGTCCTGCAGCGCCACCACCAGTTCGTTGAACAGTTGCGTCTCGAGCGCCAGAATCCGGTCCTCGGCACCGAGTATTTTTTCCTCATATTCCTTCAGTTCCTGTGTGATGTAGCGCTCGGCCTGCGCCAGCGTCTGTTTTCTCACCCATTCGGCCGGCACCTTGTCCTTGTAGGTGTTGCGCACCTCGAGGTAGTAGCCGAACACATTGTTGTAGCCTATCTTCAGCGAACTGATGCCAGTGAGTTCCGACTCTCTCTCCTGTATCTTGAGCAGATAGTCCTTACCGCTGTAGGCGATGGAGCGCAGTTCGTCGAGCTGTGCGTTCACCCCGTTGTTTATCACATTGCCCTTGTTCACGAGCAGGGGAAGGTCGGGTTTTAGCTCGCGTTGTATCCGGTCGCGTATCAGCACGCAGGGGTTGAGTTGCTCACCCAATCGGAGCAGCACCTCGTTGTCGGTCTGCTCACAGGCTTTTTTCACCACCTCCACGGCCTGCAGCGCCACCTTGAGCTGCATCACCTCACGCGGCGACACGCGTCCCACGGCCACTTTCGAGATGATACGTTCCAAGTCGCCCATCTGGTGAAACTGCTCATCGAGCAACTCGCGCAAATCGGGCTCCTTGAAGAAATACTCCACCACCTCATGGCGCTCGGTGATAGGCTGCACATCCTTGAGCGGGAACATCATCCAGCGTTTCAGCAGTCGGCTTCCCATGGGGGTCGACGTCTTGTCAATCACCTGCAGGAGCGATGAGCCCTCATCGTGCATGGTATCCAGCAGTTCGAGCGAACGGATGGTGAATTTGTCGAGCCGCACGTATTTTTCTTCCTCAATACGGGAGATAGACGTGATATGGCCCAGTTGGGTATGCTGGGTGAGCTCGAGATACTGCAGGATGGCCCCTGCGGCCACCACGCCGTTGCGCAGATGGTCCACCCCGAAGCCCTTCAGCGACCTGGTCTGGAAATGCTTCAGGAGTTTCTGCCGGGCAGTGGCCTCGGTGAACACCCAGTCGTCGAGTTCGAAAATGCACAGTTTGTTGCCGAAGTAGCGTTCAAAGTCATTTTTCCTGGAGCGGTCGTAGAGCACCTCTTTCGGTTGGAAGTTGCCCAACAGTTTCTCCACATAGTCGTAGGTACCTTCGCCGGTGAAGAACTCGCCGGTAGAGATGTCAAGGAAAGCCACTCCGCATGCCGTCTTGCCGAAATGAACGGCACAGAGAAAATTGTTTTCTTTGTAGTTGAGCACATTGTCGCTCATGGCCACACCCGGTGTCACCAGTTCGGTGATACCCCTTTTCACCAGTTTCTTGGTGAGTTTCGGGTCTTCCAGCTGGTCGCAGATAGCCACCCGCCGTCCGGCGCGTATCAGTTTGGGCAGGTACGTATCGAGTGCGTGGTGCGGAAATCCGGCCATCTCTGTCGTGCCGGTGCTCGCCCCGTTGTTCCGTCGGGTCAGGGTGATACCCAATATTTTGGAGGCGGCCACCGCATCCTCGCAATACGTCTCATAGAAGTCGCCGCACCTGAAGAGCATGAGCGCATCGGGATGTTTTGCTTTCAGGCTGAAAAACTGCTGCATCATAGGGGTCAGCCCCTTTTCTTTTTTGGCCATAAGAAATGATTGTTTTGAGCGATGCAAAGTTAGCAAAAATTTCCCATACTGCAAGACGAAAAAACACGCTCACTCATATATCCTCCAAAAACCCGACGACCTGAACAAATTCATCAACGAACAGATGGCAAAAGCAAAGAAAAAGCTCTTTGTCAAATCACTTTCCACTCCTCCACGCAGCGTTTTTGGGTGGAGAAGTTCACACCAATCTTAAACAGCCTACGCGGGTCGGCGGCATACGACAGGGCATAGCCGCGTGTTTCTATCTGAGAGAGAGCCTCGTCGGCGCTCTTGTCTAGTTTAAACTCGAAGATGTAGATGTAGTCGGCCGTGCGCACCACCATGTCAGTGCGGCCGTCACTTGTGGCGTGCTCCACCTCCACATAGAGCCCCAGCAGGCGGAAGAAGAGGAACAGCACGTTCTGAAAATAAAGTTCGCTGTCTCCAACAATGCGGTAGTCAGTGTCGGCGAGCATCGCTGAGAGTCGAGTCATAAAAGCCTCGGCATCGCCCGTCTCCACCTCTCTGACGAACCGACCGATGGAAAACTGTGTGCTCTCGGGTCGGACATTGCTGTAGAAAGGCACAAGAAACCGCACGAAACCCCGCTCCACTTCTTCATTGGGAAACCCCAGGCGGTAAGTCATGAACCGGCGGTCGTAACCCTTGATAGTGAGATAACCCGATTGGTAGATTACCGGAAGGGGATTCACGCGCATAGAGTCGACACTGCCCAGCAAGTCGGACGACACTTCCTCCTCGACCAGGTTGTTAAGGTCATAGTGCGTGCTCTTGAGCACGTTCACCAGCAGTGTAGGCGTACCTGTCTCAAACCAGTAGTCGCCAAACTTGCGCTTGCTGAGCGTGTTGATGACGCTGAAGGGATTGTAGAGTCCCACGGTATCCTCACAGAAGTGGTAGCCGTCGTACTGCCGCCGCAGCATGGCATAGCACTCCTCTTTCTCCATGTGGTTGGCCTCGGACAACTTACCCACCTCACTGTCGAAATAAGAGTGTATTTCCTCCTCAGTGAGGCCGCAGATATTGTGAAATTTCCCCCACATAGAAATGTCGTCGAGATTGTTGAGGTCGCTGAAGACACTTACCTTCGACAACTTTGTCACACCAGTGAGCAGGGCGAACCGGATGTAGCGGTCACTGCTTTTGAGCACACCATAGAAAGCTTTGAGCATGCTGCGGTACTCGTCGGCCAGCTCTTCATTGTCGAGCGTCTGCACCATCGGCTTGTCGTACTCGTCGACAAGCACCACCACGCGCTCGCCCGTCTGCTCACAGGCTCGCCGTATGATGCCCGAAAAGCGTGAGGCTGCCGTGTCTTCGGATGGATTACGACCATATATTTCCTCCCACAGCAGGAGATAACGGTTGAGAATGGAGTCGAGGTCAGAGCGCTGTCGGTAGCGTTCGGCGTTAAGGTCGAGGTGCAGCACAGGGTAGGTCTTCCATTGCTGTTCCAGCGAGGTGATGGCCAGACCTTCGAAGAGCTCGCGCTTACCTTGAAAATAAGCTTCGAGGGTGGATATGAGCAGCGACTTTCCGAAGCGCCGTGGACGGCTCAGGAAGTAATAGCTTCCAGTATTGGCCAATTCCCACACCAAGGCGGTCTTATCGACATAGGCAAAGCCATCCTGCCGCAATTTTTCAAAATTCTGCACCCCAATGGGATATAATATCCTCTTTTCCATAACTCGCGGTTTATGCATGGCAAAGATAGTGCAAGGCAAGTGGAAAACCAAACAAAAAACGAGTTTTTTTACACTAAACCCCTCCCTTGAGGATGCCTGGTGTCATAACTTGTAACAAGTTACACAAAAAAGTATGGGGCATAGTATTTTTTCATACTACGCCCCACGCTTGATTGCTTTTCTTACTCTTTGATAAGCCAGATGTAGAAAAGATTGGACGTATTGTATTTTTTGATAGTGTGCTCACCCGCCTCAAGGGTTACGCTCAGTTCCCAGTGGTCGCCCACAAATACGGCGGTAGAAGCAGCGTAATTAGCACCGTCTACTTTTATGTCATGACCATCTGTGATGCTGAAGGCCAGCTTGAGCGTGCTTTTCTCGGTTGAGGTGAAAGAGACAACCGTCTTGCTCTCCATTTTTAGACAGTCTGTATACACCGTACCGTCTATCGTGACAGAACCCTTGCTGTTGCTGTATTTGCCGTTTTCTATTGTAAAGAAGTTGTTGGAAGGAACTTTGCCCTGGAAATGGCAGGTGATGGCATCGTCCTGGGTCTGTCCGCCTTCGCCTCCTTGACCGCCTTCGCCACCCTCACCCGGGTCACCGCCTTCACCGCTGGAGCCATTCTCATCGCCGAAGATGCCCACCAGTGACGACGCATAGCCCATGAGTGCAGACTTCAACGCTTCATCCACTTTATCATCCTTATCGGCAGCATCGGTGAACGTCCATTTGAAGTCGCCGTGGTTCAAGCGTCCTGCGCCGTACCATCCAACCACTTTTGCCGGCACATCGGCAGCCTCATCGGCCGTGTAGCTGTACATCAGACCCGCGGTGGTGTCGAAGTTGTTGTAGCTTCCGCCGCCCTGCAGCGCTTTTACCGTGGCCGGCACCTGCTCCTCGCGGCTCTGCGCCTCGAAAGCATCGAAATGGACGCTGGTGTCTATACCGAGCGAGGCAGCCGCCACCATCTTGCCTTTGGTGAGCATGGAAGAGGCATTGTAGGGCCAATACGAACTAGTGGCGCCGGTGATGACATTGCCGTACGACTTGATGCTGCCACCGTCCTCATCGCTGAAAGTGCCGTTGTCGGAATTGTAAGTGCCCGTGCCGGCATACAGGTCATTGCCCTGCATGGAGGTAAGCATCGGGAACTTGCAGTTGCGGAAGTAGTTGCCCTCCACAAACACGCTGCTGCCCGTAGTGGCGCCCACGCCATATTTGGAGTTGCCGTCGAAATAGTTGTTCCACACATGCACGCTCATCACGCGCACACGCGGATGGCGCGAGTCGCTGTGGTCGAACCAGTTGTGGTCGTAGCTGATATAGTTGGGACCGTTCTCCTTGGTCATTCCGCAGAGCGACGACTTGCCGGCATCCCAGAAATGGTTGTAGGCTACGGTGATATACTGCGAGTTGCCTTTCACGTCGATAGACCCGTCGCCCTTTTTCTGGTCACTATCACTGCCTGGCTGCCCGTAGAAGATGTCGATGTGGTGCACCCAAACATTCTTGTTGTCCGTATCGATGGAGATGGCATCGTCCATAAACATCATGACGGCGAAATTGCGCAGTTCCACACTGCTTGCCCCATGCAGCAGGAAACCGAAATTCTTGATGGTGGCATCGTCGCCGATACCCTCAAAGGTCATATTCAGCTCATTGTCCTTGTTGCTCTTCACCTGCAGGCCCTCGGCAGAGCTGCTGATATGGTCCAGGTCGCTCAGGTCGATGGTGCCGATGAAACGGAAAGCGATGGGCGTGGAGTCGTAGCCCTTGAGATAATTGTCGAGAATGGTCTGCAGACCCACACTGGTGGTGGTGGCGCCGCTGGAGCTGGTTATCACGTCGCAGGTCACGGTCTTGGCCGTATTGGCGGTGACATAGAGCACCCGGGCGCCGCTCTTGAGCGAACCGTCGTGGTTGTAGGCTCCCACACCCTCTGCATGGTTGAGGAAAGCGAATCCGTCGCGCTGATAGTTGATTACCTCCATATCGGTCGCCTCGCCGCTGGCGCTCATTTCAGCCCCCTCGCTGTCTACGGCTACCACCTTCATGGAATAGGAGCCACTGACGAGTCCCACCACATCGGCGCGTCCGTAGGTACCGTAGTTGCGCACCAGCTGCTCATCTATCTTGGTATAGTCGACATATCGGCCACCTTTCACATAAACATGGTAGCTCTCGGCACCCTCCACAAGGTTCCATTTCACATAAGCCGTCTCGTACCATCCGCGGGCCTCGGTTATCTCGATGCCGTTGTCGGTCACCACACCCTCGGGAATATCGGCCAGCGGTTTGGAGAAGGAGATGTTGCGCACGGAGCCATAGAACACATCCTGCTCATTCTGCCTGGTACTCACCGTGACGGTCGACTTCTCCTTGTCCACATCCACACGGCTCAAGTCGTCCGTGTTGTAATAGAGAATATTGCTGTTGTCGAGCGACACCTGCATCTGCCGCGCATTGAAGTCCTTACCCACGTTGTGGCTGTAGGCATCCTGGTAGGTGTCAGTGGTGCTGCCCTGAATGGAGGTAGGCACACCACTGACCGTCAAGTTGTATATATAGATACCGCCCCCGTTGGGGGTGAGGGTCACCTTTCCGTCGGCCTCCACGATACCGATGGCTCTGGTGCGGGCGGTGGTCTTCTCAAAGCCTTCCATATCACGCAGGTTGGTGGCCGTGATGCCACGGGCATTACCGCTGCTGGAAGTGGCGAACTCCACCGTCAGTTCCTGCCCCTTCTTCAGATTGGGAATGATCACCGTCACCTTGGTGCCGTTGGCCCACATACGGGCATCGCTGCCCAGTCCGAAGCGCACACTGCCATTATTGTCATCGGTCGTGGTGGTGAAAAGCAGGCCCTGGGTGATGGTCAGTTCCGCGCCGTTGGCCATGAGCGGCGCCTCCGTCTGTGCAGCGGTATACGACCAGCGGTCCTTGCTGCTGTCCTTTTTCCAATTACTGTCCTGACCCATATTGGTCTGGTCGCCGCTGCCGAGACTGGTGAAATCCCAGGCCGACTGCGCATAACCTTTTCCAAGGCCCATGAAGGCCATGCAGAGCATAAGCAAACCTGAAAATATAGTATGTTTTCTCATAATCTTTTGTCTCCTTTAATCATTCATGTCCCATACTTCAAAAATACTCACCGCTTGGTCGTCGCCGTTGCCTTCTCCCTCTTCCATCGCGATTCCGCTCTTTCCACCATTTATGGTGATGGAAAAGTCCATAATATTGATGGTGACGGCGCACACATGCTCTATCTGGGGTGTGATATATTGTTTCTTCATACAGCGCACTCTTTATTATTTAACAACCACTTTTCTACCATTCACAATATAGACACCCTTGGACAGACCCACGGTCGAATGGCCCACCAACTGTCCGCCCAGACTGTAGACACCTCTGTTGCCCTGCACGCGCTCAAAACTCACACCCTCTATACCGAGCAAATCATTGTCGATAGAGAAAGAGGTGACACTGCTTTCGCTGTTCAGGGCAGCAAGATAGGCATGGAAAGGCTTGATGGTGTTTCCGGCTGCCAGTTTCTTTACTTTGTTGCCGTTGGCAAAGTAGTAGATATTGCCTTCGGGCACCTCATCGAGAATGGTGCCCACAAAATGGTATCCCACACCCAGCATCGTATTGCCCGACACCAGATTGCTGAGCGTGATGTCCTGCAAGGTAAACTCGGCCACTTCCTCGGCAGGCTGTATGAGATAGGGTATGCCGCAGAGCATGCTCTCCACCGTGTTGAAATTGACATTCTTGTCACTCTCCACATCAAACTCTGCCACCATGGTTCCCTCGCCGAACACCTCGGCAATGGCAGCCGCCGGCATGTCGAAAGGCAGGCAGATGGTGTTCCACTGGTCTTTCTTGAGAGAGCGCACCACATGTACATTAACCAACCGCTTGCCGAATGTCTTCAGGGTGGAGAGGTTGTCGAAGCCATCGGCCTCGCTCAGCTTTGCCGTATAGCCGAAAGAAATCTGCACATCACTCATGTCTTCAGTCTGAGAAGTCCCGTCGGCATAGGAAAGCGTCACCCTATCACCAGCAAAAACAATGCTGGTGGCAAAGTTGTTCACATTCGTTCCAGCCACAGTGACGGTCTCTTCAGTGTCGGCCAGCAGGCTCAAAGAGAAACAGGCCAGCAACAGGGAAAAATAGGTTCGTAGTTTCATTTTTCTTTATTATATAATACAAATTATTACGTAACGTATTGAAGGTAAGATGTTTTACAGCGGCAAAGTTAGTCAAAATACTTATCAATTCAGAATAAGAACCATTTTATACCCTTAACAAAATACGAAAACGTTTGCAGCGGCGAGAATAGTTTTCCACACCCGATTGTGGAAAACTTGTGTAAAAACGTGGGATAAACCAACAACACAGGTGTTGATAACCGAAGACCGACTGCCAGGTTGGGATAAAAAAGGGTAACAGCATACTTTTTCCTCATTTTTTCAACGATTTTTGGTGAGAAAAAGATATAAAGTTATTAATTTTGCAACAGATATCAGAAATGTGCATAAAGTGGAAAAGAAGCTGATTATCAGCAGGAAAATTTCCACAAAATGTGTGGATAAACAAGGATAGAGATATGGAAAACCAAAACACCAACTTTTTTGGCAAAAAGTTATGCACTTTTCCATAGCCTATCATCATCAACAAAGTATTTTTTTAAAAAAGAAAAACATAAAAATATAATGATATGGAGTTGAAAAAAGAATGGATAGCCCAGGGTTACATCGATGAGCCTGTGGAAGAAGGTATAGATCTGAAGAAAGCCATCCGCGAGATGTGTCGTGAGAAAGACGCCATCATCCTGGCCCACTATTACACACATGGAGAGATACAAGAGATAGCCGATTTCATCGGCGACTCGCTGGCGCTGGCCCAGAAGGCGGCCAAGACCACCGCCAAGATTATCGTGATGTGCGGTGTGCACTTCATGGCCGAGACCGACAAGATACTCTGTCCCGACAAACTGGTGCTCGTGCCCGACCTGAATGCCGGCTGCAGTCTGGCCGACTCCTGCCGGGCGGAAGACCTGCGCAAATTCAAGGAAGAGCATCCCGGCTATCAGGTGGTGAGCTATGTGAATACCACGGCCGCCGTGAAGGCCCTCACCGATGTGGTGGTTACCTCGGGCAATGCCAAGAAAATAATCGACACCTTCCCCCAGGACGCCAAGATCATTTTCGGCCCCGACTATAACCTGGGCAGCTATATCAACGCCGTCACGGGCCGCGACATGCTGCTGTGGCATGGCGGCTGCCATGTGCATGAGCGCTTCTCGGTCGATGAGATAGTGAAGCTGAAGGAGGCCCATCCCGCCGCCAAGGTGTTGGCCCATCCCGAGTGCAAGGGTCCGGTGCTTGCTGTGGCTGATGTGGTGGGCAGCACGGCCGTGTTGCTCAACTATGCCATTGCCCATCCCGAAGAGGAGTATATCGTGGCCACAGAGGCCGGTATTCTGCACGAGATGCGCCGCAACTGTCCCGACACGGTGTTCCATCCCGTTCCTCCCGAGATATCAGAGGGTGGGGTAGGCTGCAGCTGCAACGAGTGCGACTACATGAAGATGAACAGTCTGGAGAAAATTTACAATACGCTGAAGTATGAATGGCCTTCGGTCGATGTGGACAGTGAGATAGCCCGTGAGGCTGTGAAGCCCATCGAGCGCATGCTTTCGCTCAGCTAATTTCCTTTTTTCTGCCCCGCCATAAAAGGCAAATACCGGTAAATAAACCAGGTGATGGCGGTGGCTATGAGGTATACGGCTATGAAGGCGGTTACCACCCGGTAATAATGTCCTTCGTAGCCGTAGCCCGTTTTGTTCAGCACGAAGCTCACCAGGGTGGGTACGGCTCCGCAGATGAAGTAATATACCAGGCTGTGGCATCCTGTCCAGCACACCATCCCTATAGGCCGCATCATTCGGCACAGCGACACGACGATATAGGCCGAGAGGCATCCGTCGGCCAGCAGCAGGATATAACTGCTGATGTGTATCGGTTCGGCCGTGAGAAACACACCGTTTCTGCATTCCATATATTTCATTATTATCCATAATAGAATAAGAATAAGTAGAATATATGATGATGCAGTGTGTATAACTTTCTCCTTCAGGTGGTAGAGATAGCCTAAATAGATGAAAATGAGAAACAAGAGGGCATTGGTCCAATGCCAAAAATAAGGTGGATAATGGTGGAAATCAGGGTAAAAAGCATTGAGCAGCGCCATCAGAAAGAAAGCGGCGCAACAGAGTGTGGATAAAACAGCGGTTTTTCCCTTGGTTATCCACAGCAGCAGGGAAAAAATAAGCTCTGCCGTAATCAGCGTGGCCACAAACCAGGATGCCTGACCGGTGAGAATGTCAGTCAGTGTCTGCAGTGAAACCGGTGTGTGGTGAAACAGATGCTTGGGCAGGGCCAACAGGGCGGTGAAGATGAAATAGGGCACCACCAGGCTGCGCACCACAGCTTTCAATTTGTAGACCGGCGAGAAGGTCTTTCCCTCTTTATAAAAGAGGTATCCGGAAAGGAAGAAGAAGATGATGAGCGCATTCTCCACATACACCACATAGGGAACGATGTCATGGCCGGCATAGTACATTTCGGTGTGGAAGAACAGTATGGCCATCATACAGAGCCCACGCGCCATGTCTATCCATTGCTTTCTGGCAGGCTTCGCAGTGTCCATTTTATCTCACGATGGCTATTTTGCACACGGTGCCCTTTTCACCCTCGTCGGTGGCCGTCTGCACCATGTATACCCCCGAAGCCACCTTATGGCCGTTGGTATCGCAGCCGTCCCAGGTGAACGTACCGCCGTTGCTCTTGCCCTCGCGCACCAGTACGCCATGAGCCGTCACAATCTTCACATCGGCATTGTAGGAGAGTCCCACGACGGTAATAAGGCCGGTGTAGTCGGGTTTTACCGGATTGGGATAGGCATAGACATTGTCCTTGGTCATTTCGTCGCTGGTGCTGCTGGCATCGCTCATATAGCTGCACAGTCCTTTGTCGGTGCTTATGAACACCTCGCCCGTCTTGTCGTTGATGGCTATCGACTCGATGATATTGGAGAGCAGGTTGCTGTTGGTGGCGGTGAAGTTTTCCAGTTGCACCATATTGTCGGCACTGATGAGATACACTCCGTTGCCGTTGGTGCCGAACCATTTTCTGTTGCCGCCGTCGATGGCCATACAGCTTATCTCCACCCCGCTGAGCAGGTAGTCGGCAAAGTTGGTGCCGTCGTTGCGGGGCACCTTTATCTGCTGCAAGGGGGCATTGGAGCCTTCGCTCAGGTCGGAGGCGGGCAGCTGCAGCGGTCCCACATTGGTGCCTATCCAGATATTGGCGTCCTTGTCTTCGGCGATGCATTTCACACCGTTCACATTCTCCACGGTGGTTCCGTCCTGGTTCACGAAAGGTATCTGGTAGTAGTTGAGTGCGTCGGTTTTCGGGTCGAAGCAGTAGAACGACGACACCCACCAGTGGTTGTTGACGAACCACAGATAGCCTCTGCTGTCGAGAATCATGTCTTTCATGGCATAGAGGCTCCGGTTGGTGTTTTTCACCATGAACACGCTGTTGTGGTGCGACTCCCAGGTCTTGTCGGCCTGCAGTTTCAGTATCGACTCGCTGTCCGACTGGCTGTTGAGGCACCACAGGTTGCCCTCTTTGTCGAATTTTATGCCGCTTACGATGACATAGTTTTTGTTGTTGGGCTCATTGGGGATGGCGGAGGTGAGCGGACTGTTGTCGACGGTGAAATGCTGTTTCAGCTCACCGTTCAGGTATTCATAGAGTCCGGTCCGTCCGCCGGCGAACACATGGTCGGGATTGGCGGGGTCTATGTCGAGGCAGTTGAGGTCGATGAAGGTATAGCCTGTCTGCGGCAGCGTCTCGTTGTTGTAGAGGGTCCATTCACCGTTTTCCAGTACCTGGATGACCGGCTTCCTACGCAGTTCGGCAAACTGGCTGAAACCACCTCCGCAAGTATAGAGCTTGTCGTTGTAGAATTTCATGAATCCGAAGTAGTTGTAAGCCGGTCCGTCGGGGTTGAGGTCGGTTCTTACGGCTACGAGTTGGTTGTTCTCTATATTGAGCGAGTAGAGTTTCTGGTTGTCCTGGTTGCTCCAGTAGCAGTTGTTTTTCGGGTCGTAGGCGAAGGCCTGCAGGTTATGGTCGGGCACGGCCATGTCGGTTTTATTGGTCAGGCTCTCGATGATGTAGAGATGATGGGGCTGTGTGAGGATGATTTTCCCGCCGGTGAGGTGGCAGTAGTTGAAATACGGCTGATAATTCAATTTCCATTCGCCGTTTTCATAGACATACATTTTTCCGTTGGTGAGGGCGATGAGATGGCTGTCGAAGACGAACAGCCGTTCGGCGGTGATATCAGTGCAGGCCGTCCAGTTGGCTTTGTCGAGAATGTTTTTCTTGGTGTCGCCCTGCCATATTCCTCCGTCTTTGAGCGCGGCATAGACATACTGTCCGAAGACGGCTGTAGAGGCGATGTTCTTGTCGATGTTGTAAGAGTTGCTTATCTCTGCCTTGGCCACATTGAGCTGTACGATGCCGAAGGCGGTGGAGATATAGGCATACGGCCCGCTGATGTCGACCTGATTGATGGTTTTGTCGGTGGTCATGCTCTTGCTGTAGTAGGCAGATACATTCACCACCTCGCCGTTGTCGTCGAGCAGGTCTATGTTGTAGTTGTCGTAGACGATGACGAGCCGCTTGGCCGCCTCGCAGTAGGCGATATGGCTGATGCTGCAGTCGTTGAGCACGTTCATCTTGTCGTAGGTCTGTATGCTGTTGTCGGCGTTGTTGTACGAGTAGAGTCCTTTGCTGCTCAGTACATACACCTTGTTTCCGGCACATTCTATCTGGGTGATGTCGCCATAGGCCTGATAGTTGTTCCACGAGCCGATGGGAGCGGCGGCGGCCTGTGCCGCGAAAACGACGAGTGTGAGTACGAAAAGATAAAAGCGCTTCATGATGCTGCGAAATGGTTTTACGGTTCTTCTTGCTGATGGAGAAACGCCCTCAGGGCTTCCACAGCCCGTGCCCGGTGCGAGATTTTGTTCTTTATCTCCATGCCCAGTTCGGCAAAGGTCTGGTCGTAACCGTCGGGTTGGAAGATGGGGTCATAGCCGAAGCCCTCGGTTCCTCTTTTCTCGCGGATGATGCTGCCGTTGACAATGCCTTCGAAGAGTTTTGTCACAGTTTTCTCTCCATCTATGAGTAGTAACGCAATAACGGTGCGGAATCGTGCCTTCCGATTGTTATTTTCTGCTAATTCGGCCAGAAGTTTCCGCATATTGGCTTCGCTGTCGTGTCCCTCGCCGCCGGCGTAGCGGGCCGAGAAGACGCCCGGTGCCCCGTTCAGGGCATCGACTTCCAGTCCGGTGTCGTCGGCGAAGCAGCTCAGGTGATAGTGGTCGAAGACATACTGCGCTTTCTGCAGGGCATTGCCCTCGAAGGTGTCGGCCGTCTCGGGTATGTCGGCATGGCATCCGATATCGCTCAGCGAGAGCACCTCATACTGGTTGCCCAGTATCTGCCTTATCTCGGAGAGTTTATGTGAGTTGTTGGTTGCGAATACTATTTTCATTGGTCTTTTTCTTTTTTACTCTTACTTTCATTTCGTCGAATCCCTCGCCGTAGACACCGATTACGCTGCTTTGGCTCACAAAGGCGTTGGGGTCGATGGCTTTGATAAGGCGGAATATGCTCACACTCTCTCTTTTACGGGCCAGGATGCAGAGCACCTTCATGTCGCGGCCGGTATACCACCCATGACCATCGAGAATGGTCACACCGTGGTTCATCTCCGTGCCGATGGCATTGGCTATCTCCTGGTATTTCTGTGAGAAGATGAAGAACTGCACCGACTCGCGCCGTGAGTTCATCACATAGTCGAGCATGAAGTTTTCTATCACCATGGTGCAGATGCCGAACACGGTTTTGGAGGCGGCGTCGATCACGTTGAAGTCGCGCGCCAGGATGAACATGGGGAAACTGCTGCCGATGATGACGATATCCACCAGTATGAGCACAGTACCGAGCGACATGTTTCTGTATTTGTTCACCACAGCGGCCACGATGTCGGTACCGCCGGTGCTGCCGTTGTTGAGGAAGACGATGGCAAGCGACGATCCCGTCATGCAGCAGCCTATGATGAGCGACATGAAGTCCTGGTCGCCCAGCAGTTTGATCATGGTACCGTCGGTCTGTGTGATGACATCTTGCGCCACACCGAGCATGAGCGAGAGGGCAAAGATGGCATACACGGTCTTCACCAGGAATTTCCATCCCAGCACTTTGAGTGCCAGTATGAGGAGGAGCGCGTTGATGATGAAGTAGGTATACATGATGGGTATGCCGTGGCCGCCACCGTTGGTGGCATAGAAGATGATGGCCGAGATACCGGTCACGCCGCCGGTCACTATCTCATACGGCAAGAGGAAGAAAGTCCAGCCTACTGTGTAAAGCAGAAGGCCAAGGGTTATAAAAATATAATCCTTGGCTTCATTGATAATCTGCTTTTTTTCTATGTTGGTGTTCATTTTATCACTACGTTGACAATGCGTTTGGGTACGATAATCACCTTGACCACATTCTTATCACCAATGTATTTGATGGAACGTTCGTCGGTTCTCACGGCGTTTTCGATGGTTGCATTATCAGCGTCGGCGGGGAACTGCATTTGGAAACGGGCTTTGCCGTTGAAAGAGATGGTGAGCTGCATCTGGCTCTCCACCAGGTATTCCTCTTTCCATTCGGGCCACTGGGCGTCGCACACGGAGCCTGCCTCGCCCAGCTGCTGCCACAGTTCTTCGGCCATGTGCGGGGCGAAGGGAGCTATGAGCACCACGAGCGTCTTGAGCAGGTCTTTGTTGGTGCACTTCAGCTGTCCGAGTTCGTTCACACAGATCATGAAGGCCGAGATGGCTGTGTTGTAGGAGAAATTCTCTATGTCCTGGGTCACTTTCTTGATCAGTTTGTGCACGCTCTTGAGCATGTTGGGGGTAGCCTGCCCGTCGAGGGCGATGAGCTGGTCGGAGGCATTCTTGCCGGAGCCGTAGAAGAGTGCCCAGAATTTCTTCAGGAAGCGGTGGCAGCCGTCTATGCCGTTGGTGTCCCATGGCTTGCTCTGCTCCACCGGTCCGAGGAACATCTCATAGAGTCGGAGGGTGTCGGCGCCGTAGCGTTCCACAATCATGTCGGGATTGACCACGTTGAACATCGACTTCGACATTTTCTCCACGGCTCTGCCGCACACATACTTGCCGTCTTCGAGGACGAACTCGGCGTTGGCAAATTCGGGTCGCCATTTTTTGAAAGCCTCCACATCGAGCACGTCGTTGTTCACGATGTTCACATCCACATGAATGGGTGTCGTGTTGTACTGGTCTTTCAGTCCGGCGCTCACGAAGAGGGGAGCCTTGTCGTGGTCGTCGCTGATGACGCGGTAGACAAAGGCGCTGGTACCCTGTATCATGCCCTGGTTGATGAGTTTCTGGAAGGGTTCTTCCTTGCACGACACACCATAGTCGTGGAGGAACTTGTTCCAGAAGCGGGAGTAGATAAGGTGACCGGTGGCATGCTCGGTACCGCCCACATAGAGGTCCACATTCTGCCAGTATTCATCGGCCTCACAGCTCACGAGTGCCTCGTTGTTGTGCGGGTCCATGTAGCGCAGGTAGTAGGCGGAGGAGCCTGCGAATCCCGGCATGGTGTTGAGTTCGATGGGGAATACGGTGGTATCGTTGATGAGCGATTTGTCCACCACGGTCTCGCTCACGGTATCCCAGGCCCAACGGGTGGCTCTTCCAAGGGGAGGCTCGCCCGTCTCGGTGGGTTTGTACTCGTCGATTTCGGGCAGTTCGAGCGGCAGTTTGTCGGCCGGTATCATATAGGGCATGCCGTCTTTGTAGTATACGGGGAACGGTTCTCCCCAGTAGCGCTGGCGGGAGAAGATGGCGTCGCGCAGGCGGTAGTTCACCTTCACACGTCCCAGGTGGTGTTCGGCCACATACTTCTTGGTGGCTTCGATGGCCTCTTTCACGGTGAGTCCGTTGAGCGAGAAGTCCACATAGGGTGTGGCGTCCTTTCGGGGCGAGTTGCACACGATGCCCTCTTTGGCGTCGAAGCTCTCCTCGCTCACGTCGCAGCCTTCGATGAGTGGTATGATGGGCAGGTTGAAATGCTTGGCGAATGCATAGTCGCGCGAGTCGTGGGCAGGAACGGCCATGATGGCGCCGGTGCCGTAGCCAGAGAGCACATAGTCGCTCACCCAGATGGGAATGGCCTCGCCGGTGAGCGGGTTGATGGCCTTGGAGCCGGTGAAGACACCCGTCACGCGGCGGTCGGCTATACGGTCGCGCTCGGTGCGTTTCTTGGTGGCTGCTATGTAGTCGTCGACAGCCTGCTGCTGCTCCAGGGTGGTCACTTTCTGCACATACTCGCTCTCAGGGGCCAGCACCATGAAGGTGACACCGAACATGGTGTCGGCGCGGGTGGTGAAGATGGTGAAGTCGATGTCGCTGTTTTCCACGTGAAACACCACCTCGGCACCTTCAGAGCGTCCTATCCAGTTGCGCTGTGTCTCTTTCAGCGAGTCGGTCCACTGTATGGTGTCGAGTCCGTCGAGCAGGCGTTGTGCATAGGCCGACACGCGTAGGCACCACTGCTGCATCTTCTGCTGCACTACGGGGAATCCGCCGCGCACGCTCAGTCCGTCGACCACCTCGTCGTTGGCCAGCACAGTGCCCAGGCCGGCACACCAGTTCACCATGGTCTCGCCCAAGTAGGCTATGCGGTAGTTCATGAGCACCTGCTGCTGTTTCTTCTCCTCCCAGCTGTTCCATTCGTCGGCGGTGAAGCAGAGTTCCTCGGTCTGTGCCACATCGAGGCCCTCGGTACCTTTTTGGGCGAAATGCTCCACGAGGGTGCTGATGGGAAGTGCCTTCCCAGCTATGTTGCAATAGTAGGAGTCGAACATTTTTTGGAAGGCCCACTGTGTCCATTTATAGTAGCCGGGGTCGCAGGTGCGCACCTCGCGGTCCCAGTCGAAGCAGAAGCCTATCTTGTCGAGCTGTTCGCGGTAACGGTTGATATTGTTCACCGTGGTGATGGCGGGGTGCTGTCCGGTCTGTATGGCATACTGCTCGGCGGGCAGTCCATAAGCGTCGTATCCCATGGGGTTGAGCACATTGAATCCCTGCTGGCGCTTGTAGCGGGCATAGATATCGGAGGCGATATAGCCCAGGGGGTGTCCTACATGGAGTCCGGCTCCCGACGGATAGGGGAACATATTGAGCACATAGAATTTCTTCTTGTTCTGGTCCTCTTTCACCTGATAGGTCTTCTGTTCAACCCATCTTTTCTGCCATTTTTTCTCTATTTCCCTGAAATTGTATTCCATTGATATATATTTTGATTATTGTCTAAATGCTTGAATGGCTGCAAAATTACTAAAATTCAAGGGGAGTGCAAAATAATCCTTGTTTATTTTGTCGGTAAAGTTGGAAAGCCCATGAATTTTGGTTACCTTTGAAAGCGGAAACAACAATGGGTCATAATCCGTTTTTGTGATGAGAAGAATTGTATTGTTTGCCGTTTTCTGCATGGGTATTTTTGGGGTAACCTATGGTCAGGAAGTGCCCGACAGCCTTATACCTGTTCTCCATGTCACGACAGTAGATGGAGAGATGCCCACCTGTGAGGTGACGCAGGCTCCCGAGGGATGCATCGGTGTGACGATAACGGGCAATGACTATGTACCGGGCCGTATGGTGATGACCTTTGAGGGCGATACCCTCTACGACTCGCAGGAATATGAGAAGGGCGTATCGGGCATGAGGATAAAGATACGCGGCAACAGCACGGGTGCCTATCTTGCCCAACATCCGTATAAGATAAAACTCAGCAAAAAAGACGACTTGCTGCTGCGCGGCGACAAGGCCTATCGCCATAAAGAATGGGTGTTGCTGAGTATGTATACCTGGAATGTGAGAATGTCGCACCAGGAGAGTAACACTTTGAATATCGCCGGCACGATGTTGAGCCGGCTCATGTGCATGGAGTGGGTGCCCTCCTATAGGTTCGTGCATTTGGTGATAAATGGCCAGTATCAGGGCATGTATTACCTGATGGAAACCGTCGACAGGGGCAACAGCCGAATTGACATCAGCGAAACGGGATTTCTGATAGAGCACGATGTTTTCTGGTGGAAGGAAGGGGTCTATTTCAAGACCCGCCGCCAGCGGGCCGCCACCGCCTTCACTTTCAAATATCCTGACGACAGCGATGTGACCGACTCCACACTCCAGGCGGTAAAAGGCTATATGGAAGACTTTGAGGAGGCCCTTTACAGCGGCGGTGATATCGGTGCCTATATCGATTTGACGTCGTTTGCCCGATGGATACTGATACACGACTTGCTCGGCACCGATGATGCGGCCGGCAGCAACCGGTTTCTCTATAAAAACGACTTGGATGAGGGCGACCCTTGGACATCGAAGCTGATGATGGGCACCTTGTGGGACTTCGACTCCAGTTTCAGGAGCGACGGTTGGAGCTATCTGCACACTACCGACTGGTTTTATTATCCTCTTCTTTTCGGCCGGAGCGATTTTCAGCAGGCGTATATCGATTTGTGGCGCAGTGTGCGGGTTTCTCTTCCTGAGGCCATAGAAAGCGGCATAGAGGAAGTGTGGCAGGCCTACGGCCCGGTCTTCGACGCCAGTATGGCTATTCACCGCACGGTTTATCCCAATGAGGGTAAAAACGATTTCCGGAGTCAGCTTGATGAGATACAGCAGAAGTTGATGGAAAGACTCCGTCTGCTCGACCGGTTGATGGAAGAATTGGAGAGCAGTGTGCAACATCCGGTAGAGAGTGGAAATATCCTTTCCATTACCGATATGGCAGGCTACAAAATAAAACCTGCCGACATACACAGGCTGCCGGCAGGTATCTATCTTGTTACTTACAGCGGAAACGGTACGAAGAAACTATTGGTCCGTTCCCGTCATTGATTATTTACTCCTACTCCCACTCGATGGTTGAAGGCGGTTTGGAGGAGATGTCGTAGCACACGCGGTTCACACCCCGCACCTTGTTGATGATTTCGTTGGAGACCTTGGCCATGAAGTCGTAGGGCAGATGCGCCCAGTCGGCGGTCATGGCGTCGGTGCTGGTCACGGCGCGGAGGGCGATGGGATGCTCGTAGGTGCGCTCGTCGCCCATCACACCCACGCTGCGCACGGTGGAGAGCAGAATGGTGCCCGCCTGCCATATCTGGTCGTAGAGCGACACCTCTATCTCGCCGTCCTCCATGTGGGCGGGAACACCGGCGGCCAGCACGCGGCGGGCCTCCTCGCCGGAGAGTTTCACTTTATAGTTGCGCAGACCATTGATGTAGATATGGTCGGCTTCCTGCAGCACACGCACCTTCTCGGGGGTGATATCACCCAGGATGCGCACGGCCAGGCCCGGTCCGGGGAAGGGATGGCGGGTGATGAGATGCTCGGGCATGCCCAGTTGGCGTCCCACGCGGCGCACCTCGTCCTTGAAGAGCCATTTCAGCGGCTCACACAGTTGCAGGTGCATCTCCTTGGGCAGTCCGCCCACATTGTGGTGGCTCTTGATTACCTTGCCGGTGATGTTGAGGCTCTCTATACGGTCGGGATAGATGGTGCCTTGTGCAAGCCATTTGGCTCCCTCTATCTTCTTGGCTTCGGCATTGAATACCTCTACGAAGTCGCGGCCTATGATTTTGCGTTTCTGCTCAGGATCGGTCACTCCGGCCAGGTCGGCGAAGAACTTCTCGCTGGCATCCACACCCACCACATTCAGGCCAAGGCACTCATAGTCGTGCATCACATCGCGGAACTCGTTTTTGCGCAGCATGCCGTGGTCTACGAAGATGCAGGTGAGCCTGTGGCCGATGGCTCTGTGCAGCAGCATGGCGGCCACGGAAGAGTCGACACCGCCCGAAAGACCCAGGATGACCTTGTCGTCGCCCAACTGGCTTTTCAGTTCGGCGATGGTGGTGTCGACAAAGGAGGCGGCGCTCCAGTCCTGCTTGGAACCGCAGATGTCGACCACGAAGTTCTGAAGCAGCTGTGTGCCCTGCACGGTGTGGAACACCTCGGGATGGAACTGGACGGCCCATACGGGCAGATTTTCGGCGGCATAGGCGGCGAACTGCACATCGTGGGTAGAGGCTATCACCTTGTAGCCCTCGGGCAGGGCGGTGATGGTGTCGCCATGGCTCATCCACACCTGCGACTGGGGCTCGAAGCCTTTGAAGAGCGGGTTGTGAGCGTCGAAGTTTTCCAAGCGAGCGCGGCCGTACTCGCGGGTGTTGGCTTTCTCCACCTTTCCGCCCTGGCTGTGCGAGATGAACTGGGCGCCGTAGCAGATGCCGAGCACCGGCAGCCGGGACACCGATGACCGAAGGGTCGTCTTTTGGAAACTTGTTGTAGGGCAGGATTTCGCAAAAGGTGTCCAGCTCACGCACTCTGCGGCCTATGAGTTGTGTGGTTTGTGAACCGAAGTCGAGAATGATGATTTTTTGCTGCATATATGGGTAGGGTTTTCAAAAAAAGTGTCAGAGCGAGTGCAGGAATTCTTCCGCCGCCTTCAGGGTGTCGAGTTTGCCCACGTCCATGAGGCGCAGGTCTTTTTTCACCACGCCTTTTATCTCCACCTGATGGCAGACGGAAAGATAGAAGTCGATGATGCCGAAGCGGTCGGGCCATGACTGCATATAGGGGAACAGGGTGGGAGAGAAGGCATGAATGCCGGAGAAGGCATAACGGCGGCACTGGTCGGGGTCGAGGTCAGGATAAGGCGACTTCACCTCGCCCGTGAGCAAATTGGTCCATCCCACCAGCCGCATGTCGATGTCGAAGAGCAGTTGCCGTGAAGAGGGCCGGCTGCTCACCAGGAGAGCGGTCTTTCCTTCGGCCTTTTGGTAGAAACCGGTCAGGTCTACATTGCTCAGAATGTCGACATTGTGAATGAGGACGGGGCGGTCTGTCTGAAAGAGGGCGGAGGCCTTTTTCAGACCTCCTCCGGTGTCGAGCAGCAGGCTGCTCTCGTCGGAGACGTGCAGGTCAAGCGCAAAGGAATGCTCCTCCAGGTAGGAGATAATCTGTCCGGCAAAATGGTGCACATTGACCACCACGCGCGAGGCTCCGGCTTGCTCCAGGCGTTTGAGCACATGCCAGAGGAGCGGTTTTCCCGCCACCTCGACCAGTGCCTTGGGCATACGGTCGGTAAGCGGTTTGAGCCTGGTGCCCAATCCTGCCGCGAAAACCATCGCCTGCATGGCTGTAGAAGCATTGTCGGAAATCATGTGTGCAAAGTTACTTATTTTTTTTCAAAAACAGGCGGTTTGCATGGGGTTATTCACAGAAGGTTCTCATCGGGGCAAAAAAAGGGGGCACCGTCATCCCGACAATGCCCTTTTTTAATCTCCGTTAACCTGAGTTTTCAATCTGTTTAAACTTATGTGTCTACGTTAACTCAAAAGTATGAAAAACCTATCAATCTGAATCCTAAATTAATTGTCATGTGCAAAGATAATACAAAAAAACTGCAAATATATGATACTTTAATGCCATATATTTGCAGTTTCTTGCAATTAGCAAAAAACAAAGATTTTCTCCCAATTATTTAATTTTGGAAGTGGTGTTGTTGCGCAGTCCCTTCGTATGGGTGAGATAGGCCTTCGCCACGCCGAAATTGAGTGTCATGTCTATTCTCACCGGCACATGGTTGGCGTCGTCGGTGGCATAGAGGCGGCCGAACTCCTTGTATTTTTTCTTATTCTTGTTCCACTCGGCGTAGGTGAACTTGAGGCAACGGTATTTCACGCCGTCGTCGCCTTTCACCGTTTCCTTGCCCTCATATTTCAGCTGGGCCGTGGTGACGTCTTTTCCGTCGGCTATGGGAAACTTGATGATCTTGCCTTTGGTCCATCCTGCGGTGTTGTAGCTGCGGGCACGGACAAAGATATTGAGCATGTCGAAGATGCACTCGTTTTTCTTCTCGTTCGACCACCGGTGCGTTCCGTCCTTGTGCTGTCGGTGCAGTTTCACCGAGCACTGCGAGCCTTTGTAAGAGTACCACACTTCATCGACCGTGTATTTTTCGCCTTCCTCGGCCCCTTTTCTGAAGTAGAGCGGCACCAGTGAGGGGGTGATATAGCTGGTGAGCGTATCGCGCATGATGAAGAATTTGTCGAGTTTTCCGTTACCCCTGGTGATGAGGCTGCACTTGAAGGCATCTTTTCCCTCATAGCGTGAGGCCTGTGTGGACATGGAGCCGGTACCCACCTTCACCCAGACAAATTTCCAGTTGTAATAGAGATTGTACGAGAGCACCTCGCCCGACTTGAAGGCCGTGTTCTCGAGTTCGCATTGGGCCATTGCCATGGATGGGACAAAAAGCAACAGCCATAGGATTACAGTTTGCAGATGTCTCATTTTGTAAAGGTTGATTTATCGTAGGGAATGCCCAGTTTACGTGCCCTTGTGGCATTTTGCTGGCGTATTTTCTTCTCTTTGTCAGGTTTCTGCTTGGTTATTTCCGCCCGCTTCTGGTTTTGCAGGGGGGTGGCATCGGGTGTCCAGTCGCGTTGGAAATTCCATTTGGCCTTGCATTCTATGCGTTCGGGGTAGTAATACACCTGTTCGGCCTGCAGGTTGCGGTCGTAGTCGCCGGTATCCCATTTGCCGTTGCCGTTGAGGTCGGTGTAGGCTCTGAGATAGAAAGCACCAGGCTTGACAAAAAGAAAGGTTGCTTTTCCGTTGCGGCAGGGGGTCTCGTCGACTATTTTCTCCTGTCGGTCGAGCAGTTGCACCACCATGTTGGCGTTGTGCTCGTGCGAGATATTGAATTCGATGGTGGTATAGTCGTCTTCGGTGATGACCTTGAAGCCTTTGTTCTGTTTGTTGGATACGGTGCCGTAGATGTCGGTGAAAGCGGCCGAGTCGCACTCCAGCCGGTATTCGGCTCCTTCCTGCCACAGGCTGTCGGGGCACATTATCTCGAGGTGGCGCAGGGTCTGGTTGCCCGCCCCTGTGTTTTTTCGGTTGCCCGGCAGCAGGGCTACCGGTTTCTCCACCCAGTTTGTGTCTACTCTGATGGAAAGATGCAGGCGGGCGGTATCGACCCGCTCCAAGGGTGTGGGCGACTCGATGTAGAGCCTGCTGTTGGGCGATACGGCCGTGGGAATGGTGAATTTCACGTCGAGCGGTTTGGCGGGCATCTCCGTGAGGTAGGGACGGCCTTTTTTCTTGGCTTTCTCCTGTTCCTTTTCCCATTTCTCCCTTTCCTTCTCCATCTCTTTCTGCCGTTTTTCGAAAGAAGTCTTGGCTAAGAAAAGGAGTGTGTCGGTTTTTTCCTGCAACACGCCGAGCGTGTCGGTTTCCATGTACCTTACCACGGCGTTGAGCGTGTCTCTGTTTACCAAGGCGGTGTCGCGCAGCCAGTAGTGCACGGTGTCTTGTTTCAGGTTGGTTTCCACAAGAAAAGCCTCACCGGCATCGAAGTCGAGGCCTTCTATCTGCGGCAGTTGCTTGTCGCCATAGGTGAAGAAGAAAGACACTTTCTCGGCATCCTTGCGTTCTGTCTTGAGCAGATGGCGGTCGGTGAGCTCGGCGGTGAAGGCGGTCAGTGTGATATCGTCGGGCAGGAAGTGGGTATAGCCCGTCTGCTGGATATTGTCTATATGCAGCGAGTCGCGCCAGATGGTATCCTGTCTGACGTCGGGTTTTGACGAAGGTACGATGATGTCGTGGTTGAACGCCAGTTTTTCCGATTTCTGCGAGTAGAGATAGTTGCCGTCCATGTCGTTGAGGGCATAGGCCCGGTATTGTCCCGGTGCCACGCCTTTGATGACGAAGTGTCCGCGGCTGTCGGTTCTAGACACCCTCAGCATAGGTTCCTTTTGGAAAGCGCTGTCGGCCAAGTTGCTGTAGAGTCCTACGAGAATGCCTTTGATGGGTTCCAGGTTTTCGGCCTCGAGCACATAGCCCGCCACCTCCATGGTGTCGATGTTTTCTCCGGTCGAGAAACTGTAGGTGTAGTTGCCCAGCGGATTGCCCTCGTTGTTGTCGGAGATGGCATCGGAGAAATCGATGGTGTAGGTGGTATTGGGTTTGAGTGAGTCGTTGAGCTGTATGGAGATGCGTCTGCCTTGCCCTTTGATGATGGGTGCCTCGAGTTGTGGCGGTGAGACCACTACTTTTTCGGTGGGATTGTCTATCTTGATGAATTCATCGAAGTAGATGAATATTTTTTTGGAGTGAGCATCGACGGCCTTGTCAATGGGTGTGCAGGCCACCACCTGCGGTGGAGTCTCGTCGTACCATCCGCCATCGGGCTGTCCCATCTTTGCACACCCTGCGAGCCACAGTGTGAGCAGAATCAAGGGAAGTATGGCGCATTTTCTCATCATGGGTGATTGGCGTTGGGCAATGGGTTTTCGATATCGAAATTGGTGTTGTTCTTGTCGAGGAGCTCGTTGATGATATCCCGGTTGTTGGAGAGTCGCGGCACCTTGTGTTGGCCGCCCAGTTTGCCTTTCGACTTGAGCCACTCGTTGAAGAGTCCCGGTTTGGCTTTCACTATCTCCAGATGCTGCAGGGTGATGTCTTTGAAACGTTTGGCCTCATAGTCGCTGTTTATTTCCTGCAGATGGGAGTCGAGAAGGTCGGCGAACTGCTGCAGGTTGGCGGGCTCTTTGGCGAACTCAATAATCCATTGGTGCTTGCACTTGGCGTGATGGTCCATGAAGATGGGTGCGGCGGTATATTCGAGCACCTCGGCCCCTGTTTTCTCGCAGGCGTAGGCAAGACCTTTTTCGGCATTGTCGACAATGAGTTCCTCGCCGAAGGCATTGATAAAATGCTTGGTGCGACCCGTGATGACAAACTTGTAGGGATTCTTTGAGGTGAACATCACGGTATCGCCTATGATGTAGCGCCACAGACCGCATGAGGTGGAGATGACCATAGCATAGTTTCGTCCGGTCTCGACACCGCTCAGGGGCACGATATGCCGGTCGGGTTTGTCGAATTCGTCCATGGGTATGAACTCATAGAAGATATCGTAGTCGACCATGAGCAGGAGCGAGGGGTCGTTGGGGTCGTTCTGTATGCCGAAGAAGCCTTCGCTGGCGTTGTAGGTCTCCATGTAGTGCATACCGGGATTCTGGATGATTTCCTGGTATTGCTGACGGTAGGGCGTGAAGGCCACTCCTCCGTGGAAGAAGACCTCCAGATTGGGCCACACCTCGTCGATACGGTTCTTGCCCGTTATCTCCAGCACTTTGGTGAGCACGGAGAGCATCCACGAAGGCACGCCCGAGAGGTTGGTCACATTCTTCTTGCATGTTTCGAGGGCAATGCGCTCCCGTTTCAGTTCGAAGTCGGAGAGGAGTGCCGTCTTTTTCTTGGGCACCCTGACCAGGTTGATGAGCGGATTGACATTTTCTATCAGGATGGCGCTCAGGTCGCCCACGAGGCTGTTGGAGAAATTATAGTTGGGAGCGTGGCTGCCGCCCAGAATGAGCGCTTTGCCGTCGAAGAGCCGGCTGTTGGGGTTGTTCATCAGATAGATGGCCACCGTGTCTTTTCCTCCCGCGAAGTGGATGTTCTGCAGTCCGTCGCTGCTCACGGGAATGAATTTGCTCTTGTCGTTGGTGGTGCCGGAAGATTTGGCAAACCAGTTTACTTTGCCCGGCCAGAGGATATCGCTTCCCTCGTGCCTCATGTGGTCGATATCGGTCTTTATCTCCTCGTAGGTGTTGACAGGCACATTTCTGGCAAAGTCGTCATAGTCTTTGATGATGGAGAAGAGATGGTTCATGCCGTATTCGGTATCTTTGGCACGTTGCATCAGCCGCTCCAAAACCATGTTCTGCAACAACTCGGCATCTTTTTCGTAGCGTGAAAGTTGCTTTTGTCTGGCAAGGAATAGTTTTCCGACTATGTTGGTAACGCTCATCGATCAAATCCTTTAGTTATCTTCTTTGAAAGCAGCTTCTTCGGCGGCGGCGATGATGTCTTCTCTCGAGGCGGGTCGAGTGGTGATGTCGCTCAGATCAAATTCATCATCCTCTTCGGTATGGCCGACCGTTTCGTCAACTTTCTGAGATGCAGTTTGACTGTTTTCAGTAGAAATGGTTTGTGTTTGCTCCTTTTGGGGATGGAGAATGATGAAATCGTCGCTCTGTTCGGTTTCAGGCACCGTCTGCACGGGCATTTCCTCCATCTTGGTGCGGTTGGCCTTGGCGGCGAAGACAGCGTCGATAAACTGAGGTTTCTTTCTGAGTTGTTCAAGCGTCAATTTTGCTGCCAACTGCTGGCTTTCCTTTTTCGAGTAGCCGCTGCCCACTCCGGCTTCCAGCCCTTCTATAACCACCTGGTAGGTGAATTTTGGACTACCGCCCTTGTCTTTGTCTTGTTCAAGGAGTTTGAAGTCGACCTTCACACGGTTTTTCTGGCTCCATTCTATCAGTTTGCTCTTGAAGTTGACCTCCTTGTAGGCCACTTTGTCGAGGTTGATGTATTGGGTGAGGATGCGCTTGTCCATGAACCGCATGCAGGCATCGTAGCCCCTGTCGAGATAAATGGCGCCAAACAGTGCCTCGAAGGCGTTGCCTCCGAGATAGCTGTTGTGTGAGGTGTTGCTGCCCGAGGTGAGCACCAGTTGGGTGATGCCCAGCTCCTGGGCCAGTTTGTTCAGTGTCTCGCGCTGAACGATTTTACTTCTGGTATTGGTGAGGAATCCCTCTCTCTTTTTTTCGAAATGCCGATATACGATATCACCTACCACGGCATCGAGGACAGCATCGCCGAGAAACTCCAGACGCTCGTTGTTGAGCGGTTTTCCTTTTTCACGCTTCATGATGCTTTTGTGCATCAGGGCGAGTTTGTAGTAATGGATGTTTTTCGGATAGAATCCCAGTATGTCGTAGAGAGCAGAATAAAGCTCCTTCTCCTTCAGGAAAGGGAGCTTTATCCGGTAGATGAGATTATTCAGCATATTTTTTGAATACGACACAAGCGTTGTGTCCACCAAACCCGAAGGTATTGCTCAAGGCGGCCCTTACGGTGCGTTTCTGCGCCTTGTTGAAGGTGAAGTTGAGGTTGTAGTCAATCTCCTCGTCCTTGTCGTCCTCTTCGTGGTTGATGGTGGGGGGAACGATGTCATTCTGCACGGCCAGTATGGTTGCCATGGCCTCTACGGCTCCTGCTGCACCCAGCAGGTGTCCGGTCATGGATTTGGTGCTGCTGATGTTCAGTTTGTAGGCAGCGTCGCCAAACACCTCCTTGATGGCTTTTGCCTCGGAAATGTCGCCCACGTGGGTCGATGTGCCGTGCACGTTGATGTAGTCGATATCTTCCGGTTGCAGACCGGCATCCTCCAGGGCGTTTTTCATCACCAATTTGGCACCGAGTCCCTCAGGATGCGATGCGGTGATGTGATAGGCGTCGGCGCTTTCACCCTCGCCCACCATTTCGGCATAAATCTTGGCACCGCGGGCCTTGGCATGCTCCAGTTCCTCCAGAATGATGCAGCCCGAACCTTCGGCCATGACAAAGCCGTCGCGGCTCTTGCTGAAAGGTCTGGATGCTCCCTTGGGGTCGTCGTTGCGGGTGGAGAGCGCTTTCATGGCGTTGAATCCGCCCACGCCGCAGGCGCAGATGGCCGACTCGGCACCGCCTGCCAGTATGATGTTGGCTTTGCCCAGACGAATCAGGTTGAATGCGTCGGCCAGTGCGTTGCTGGACGAAGCGCAGGCCGATGTGGTGGTATAGTTGGGTCCGTGGAATCCAAAATGGATGGAGATGTGTCCGGAGGCGATGTCGGCAATCATTTTGGGGATGAAGAACGGGCTGAACTTGGGTCCGTTGGCTTGATAGATGCCATATTCCTTCACTTCGGTCTCAAAGGTGTTGATACCTCCGATGCCTACGCCGTAAATCACACCGATGCGGTCTTTGTCTTCTTTCTCAAGATCCATGCCGCTGTTTTCCACTGCCTGGATAGCGCTGGCCATGGCCAGTTGGGTGTAGCGGTCCATCTTTCTGGCTTCTTTCCTGTCGATAAACTGGTTGGGGTCGAAATCTTTCACCTCGCAGGCGAAATGGGTTTTGAACAGGGAAGTGTCGAAACTTTTAATTGTGTCGGCACCGCTCACACCCTTCAGCATGTTTTCCCATGTCTCCTCATAGGTATTGCCTAAAGGAGTGACAGCACCAAGACCTGTGACTACTACTCTTTTTAATTCCATTATTTGATGATACTATATAATTTAAATTTATGGTTTACAGCACACGACAGTGAACCCTGTCATGATGCTATAAACCATAAATCGTGAAAATTCAGCTGTTATTTTGCGTGTTCCTCGATGTAGGCAATAGCATCACCTACAGTACCGATCTTCTCTGCATCCTCGTCAGGAATGGTAACATTGAATTTCTTCTCGAAATCCATGATAAGCTCTACGGTGTCGAGAGAGTCAGCACCTAAATCGTTAGTAAAACTTGCTTCGGGCTTCACATCAGCTTCATCTACACCAAGTTTCTCAACAATGATGTCCCTTACTTTTGCTTCAATTTCTGACATAATACTTAAATAATTTAGAATGTTATAACTATTTCCTTGTTGAAATTCGGGTGCAAAGGAACAAATTTTAATTTATGTGTGCAAATATTTTTCAAAAAAAAGCTATTTCGTTTGCACAAACCACTATACAATGTGCAAAAAAATGGGTGTTTTTTTACAATTATACCTAAAAAATACATTTTTTCAGTCAGAAAACGGATTATTATGTTGTCTCGGTCGGCAGAGTTGTGTATTGTATATAGTGAAAAGCATCAAAAATAGGGCGATATTATTTGGTTGTCTGCAAGAAAATTATTATTTTTGCACACTATTGAGTCAATGTGTCTCACCTATTAAGCAACCATCTAAACGTATGTCAAACACCCAATATTATAACGAGATTTTCCGTCATGCCATTGACGATTACCATGTGACCAATGATGTGGACCATCCCATCAGCAACCCCTACGACCGCGACACGCTGGAGAACCGTCTGTATCTGAAATGCTGGATAGATACGGTGCAATGGCATTTGGAAGACATTATCCGCGACCCGCACATCGATCCGCTCGATGCGCTTCAGCTGAAGCGCCGCATAGACCGCAGCAATCAGGACCGTACCGACCTGGTGGAGCAGATAGACAGTTATTACCTTCACCTCTACAGTGATGTGAATGTGCTGCCCGACGCCCGTATCAACACGGAGAGTCCGGCCTGGGCCATCGACCGCCTTTCTATCCTGGCCCTGAAGATTTACCACATGCAGGAGCAGGTGGAGCGTCAGGATGCCGACACGGCCCACATAGAGAAGTGCCGCAGCAAGCTTGCTGTGCTGCTGGAGCAGCAGAAAGACCTGAGCACCGCCATCGACCAGTTGCTCGAGGATATCTCGGCTGGCCGCAAATACATGAAGGTGTACAAGCAGATGAAGATGTACAACGACCCCTCGACCAATCCGGTGTTGTATGGCAAGAAAGGCTGACCCCATTCCGGCCTGTAGTGATGACGAAGAAGAAGAGCTGATGAAGAACAGCCATGTACTGATAGTCCGTTTCTCGGCCATAGGCGATGTGGCGATGTTGGTTCCGGTGGTCTACTCGTTGAGCCAGCAGTATCCCCATTTGCGCATCACGGTGCTGAGCAAGCCTTTTGCCCGTCCGTTTTTTGAGGGACTGGGGGCCAATGTGGGCTTTATGGAGGCCGACCTGAAGAACGAGTATTCCGGCATAAGAGGTCTGAACGCCCTGTACCGCCGTCTGAAGGCCAAGCATTTTACCGCTGTGGCCGACATGCACGGCGTGCTGCGTTCGAGCTACCTGCGCATGCGGTTCAATCTCGACCGGTTCAAGGTGCGCCATATCGACAAGCACCGCAAGGAGCGCCGCCGCATGGTTTCCTCCCACAAGAAGCAGTTGGTGCAGCTGCCCACTACGGTGCAGAACTATGCCGATGTGCTGGCGGCGCTCGGCTATCCCGTGAAGTTGGAGTTCACCTCGTTGTTTCCTCCCTCGGGCGGCAACCTGCGTCACCTGCCGCCTGTGATAGGCGAGAAGAAGAATTTCCAGTTGTGGATAGGTGTGGCACCCTTTGCCGCCCACAAGGGCAAGGTATATCCGCCGGAGAAGATGGAGGCGGTGATAGCCCAGCTGCTCACACTGCATCCCAGCGGCAGGATATTCCTCTTCGGTGTGGGCAACGACGAGCGCAAGTATTTCGGTGAGTGGTGTGCCAAGTATCCCCGTTGCACCGATGCGTCGGCCGCCGTGGCGGGTCTGCCCCAGGAGCTTATCCTGATGAGCCATCTGGATGTGATGGTATCGATGGACAGCGCCAATGCCCATCTGGCCTCCATTGTCAATGTGCCGGTGGTGAGTATATGGGGCGCCACCCATCCCTATGCCGGTTTTCTGGCATGGAACCAGCGCGAGGAGGATGTGGTGCAGGTGGACCTGCCCTGCCGGCCCTGCAGCATCTACGGCAACAAGCCCTGCCAGCGTGGCGACTGGGCCTGCATGGAGATGATAAAGCCGGAGATGATAGTGGAAAAGGTGGAGAATGTGTTCAAGAGAGCGCAGAAGCGATAATACATTATATACTATTATTAATTTTAAAAGAACTTTTATCACTATGGCAAAATTTATTTGTGACACCTGCGGTTATGTTTACGACCCCGCAGTAGGCGATCCTGAGAACGGCATAGAGCCCGGTACCGCATTTGAAGACCTGCCCGAAGACTGGGTGTGCCCTCTTTGCGGTGTAGGTAAGGAAGATTTCTCGGAAGAGTAATAAATCTCGAATAGAAGAAATGCGGGGTGGAAGCTTTCATACTTCCACCCCGCATTTATTTGTTGTCTGTGGTGCTGAATCTCAGGCAAACGGCTCGATGGTGTCGACGGGTGCGGCGTGCACGCACTTCAGGTTTTTCTCCAGTTGTGCCACGCTGCTGGCGCCCACCAGCACAGAGGTCACCCCCTGCTGGTGCAGTATCCAGGCCAGCGCCATCTCGGCCAGGGTCTCGTTGCGCTCTGCGGCCATGGTGTTCAGCCGGTTCAGGTAGTCGAGCAGCTGGGGAGTGAGGTCCTCGCTGTGGAGCGAGGCCTGTCTCGACATGCGCGAGTCGGCGGGGATGCCGTTGAGATAGCGGTCGGTGAGCAGTCCCTGTGCCAGCGGTGAGAAGGAGATGAAGCCGATGCCGTTCTGATGGCAGTAGTCGAGTATGCCCTCCTCCTGCGGACTGCGGTCGAGCAGGTTGAGTTTGCCCTGATAGATGAGCAGCGGCACGTCGCGCTCGCTCAGATAGGCCTGTGCGGTCTTGAGTGCCTCGAGGGGCCACCGTGAGATACCCACATAGAGTGCCTTGCCGGCCCGCACGATGTCGACGAGTGCCTGCAGGGTTTCCTCGAGCGGTGTGTCGGGGTCGTAGCGGTGGCTGTAGAAGAGGTCCACATAGTCCAGGTGCATGCGCTTCAGACTTTGGTCCAAACTGGCCATGAGATACTTGCGCGAGCCCCAGTTGCCATACGGTCCGGGCCACATGTCGTAGCCGGCCTTGGAACTGATGAAGAGCTCGTCGCGGTAGGGACGGAAGTCGTCGTCCATCAGTCGGCCCATGGTCTCTTCGGCGGTGCCGTAAGGCGGACCGTAGTTGTTGGCCAGGTCGAAATGGGTGATACCGTGGTCGAAGGCATAGTGGGTGATGTCGCGGCTGCGCTGGTAGGGGTCCACGGCACCGAAGTTGTGCCAGAAGCCCAGTGATATCTTGGGCAGCAGGACTCCGCTTTTTCCGCACCGGCAGAACATGGCCTCCGAGTCGTCGTATCGGTTTTCGGCGGGAGCGTAGATTTTTTTCAGGTTCATAATGTAGGATTATTGGGTATGACGGGTGATGAGTTGCAACAGTTTTTCCACCGCCTCTTCTTCAGGTATGTTTTTCTCTACGCAGACCTTACCTTTATAAAGCGATATCTTTCCCCGACCGGCACCCACGTAGCCATAGTCGGCGTCGGCCATCTCGCCCGGTCCGTTCACGATACAGCCCATGATGCCTATCTTCAGGCCCTTGAGGTGGCGGGTGGCCTCTTTGATGCGTGCTATGGTGGAGCGGAGGTCGTAGAGGGTGCGTCCACATCCCGGGCAACTGATGTATTCGGTCTTGCTCATGCGCAGGCGTGCCGCCTGCAGGATGCCGAAGGCCGTAGCGGTGGTCTCCTCTACGGGCAGGTCGCCGCTGTTCATGAGCCACAGGCCGTCGGCCAACTGGTCTATGAGCAGTGCTCCGGTGTCGAGGGCGGCTTCCAGTTGGAAGTCTTCCTTCTCGCCGGCCTGGTGATGATAGGCCAGGCAGAAGACGATGGGGTTGGTGAGTCCCTGGCTCGCGATTTCATGGGCCAGCGCCCTCAGTTCGCCGGTGGGATTGGCATGCTGCGTCACGGCCACCACCACCACCTCAGGATGCTTGCGCAGGCAGGCGGCATATTCTTCGGCCGGAACTCCATATTGCAGCACGAGGAATTTCACGGGTGCCTGGACCGAGGCGATGAACGGCATGGCCTGGTGCGGGAAGATGGGGTAGGTGTCGGGCTGTCCCTGATAGGCTTGGAAGTCGACGATGTACTTCTGTCCTTCTTTCCTTGCGTCGGGCAGGCGGTTGCCCACATAGACATAGTCGGGTGGGGTAGGGTTGTCGGGTGTCAGGTCGTTGGTGGCCACCACCACCGGTGTGTTGTCGCCGCCGATGTTGCCGGCCGGCTGTGTGGTGCGTCGTTCCGGGCGCAGGTAGTTGAAAGCGGGGCAGGCATTGCCCGGAATGTACGGATGTCCGGTCCGCCGGCCCACATACTCCACCAGTTTTTTTGCCACGGGAATCTCCGCTTCCGGTTCCTCACTGAGCGACACCCTTATGGTATCGCCGATACCGTCGGCCAGGAGCGCTCCGATGCCCACGGCGCTTTTTATGCGGCCGTCCTCCCCGTCGCCGGCCTCGGTCACTCCGAGGTGCAGCGGGTAGTGCATGCCGTGGCGTTCCATCTCGTCGACGAGCAGGCGCACCGACCTCACCATCACCACGGTGTTGGAGGCTTTGATGGAGATGACCACATCATCGAAGTGTTCTCTCTGGCAGATGCGCAGAAACTCCATGCAGCTCTCCACGATGCCTTCGGGGGTGTCGCCGTAGCGCGACATGATGCGGTCGGAGAGCGACCCGTGGTTCACGCCGATGCGTATGGCGGTGTGGTGCTGCCGGCATATCTGCAGGAACGGCAGGAAGCGTTCCTCTATCTTCTTCAGTTCGGCGGCATATTCCTCGTCGGTATACTCCAGGTGTCGGAAGGTGCGTGCCGGGTCTACATAGTTGCCCGGGTTGATTCTCACCTTCTCGGCATAGAGGGCGGCCACATCGGCCACATGGGGGTTGAAGTGCACATCGGCCACGAGCGGTGTCATGATGCCCTGTGCCCGCAGGCCGGCATTGATGAGCCGCAGGTTCTCGGCCTCGCGCACTCCCTGTGTGGTGAGCCTTACATACTCGCCGCCGGCCCCGATGATGCGCCGGGCCTGTGCTATGCACCCCTCGGTGTCGAGGGTGGCCGTGGTGGTCATCGACTGCACGCGTATGGGCCAGGGGCCACCTAAGGGAGTGCCCCCGATGTTCACCTCCGACGATTGCCGCCGCTGGTAATTGAACAGGTCGGTCATGGGTCAGTTGGTCTTAAACTGGTAGTTCTTTATCTCGCTGAGCTGCTCGTTGGCCTTTACTATCTTGTTGCGCAGTGACAGTTTGTAGTCGGCCAGACGCTGTGCGATGCCGGTGTCGGCCAGTGCCAGCATCTCGGTGGCCAGGATAGCGGCGTTGAGACCGCCGTTCACCCCAACGGTGGCCACGGGGATGCCGGGAGGCATCTGTACGATGCTGAGCAGGGCGTCGAGACCGTCGAGCATGCCTTTCACGGGCACGCCGATGACCGGCAGTGTGGTGCTGGCGGCTATCACGCCGGGCAGTGCGGCGGCCATGCCGGCAGCGGCTATGATAACCTTCACGTTGCGTGCCTTGGCGGTCTTGGCGAAGTCTTCCACGGCGTCAGGTGTGCGGTGAGCCGAGAGTGCGTTCACTTCGAAGGGAATCTGCATTTCTTCGAAGAAGGCCATGGCCTTCTCCATGACGGGCAGGTCGCTGGTGCTGCCCATGATAATACTTACTAAAGGATTCATCAGTATATGTGTTGTTTAGATATAGAGTACGGAAAAGAAAGCGCACACCACCCCCACGAGGAATCCCCCCACCACCTGCGGGAGCGAGTGCTGCCGCAGTATCATCCGGCTCGATGCCACCAGACCGCCCACCAGGATGACGAGGCACATCCACCACACAGGGTTGTAGGTGAAGAGCCACGAGAGCGCCATGAGTGCGCCGAGCACACCGCCTATGGCGGCGGTATGGGTGGATATTTTCCATTTCAGGTTGATGATGGCGCATACCACCTGTATGGTGAGCGACGCCACCACGATGCTGCCTATGATGTGCGGAGCATGGTAGAGGCTGAGCAGGTAGAAGCAGAGGAAATAGCAGAAGAAGGCGATGACGTAAGGGATGAGCCGGCTGTCCTTGCGTGCCAGTTCTATGCGGCTCCATCCCTGGTATTTGCGGTAGTATTTTATCAGCGTGGTGGGCAGCAGCACGGTGAGGGTGTAAACCATCAGCAGCGTGAAGAGCTTGTAGTTCCATGGCAGGAACTTCAGATAGCTGAAGGTGCACAGAATCATCAGTCCCACCACGGGCAGGTAGAAGGGATTGAAGATGGCGCTCAGTATTCTGGCGGTGATTATGATGTATCTTTTGCTCATTCTTTTCTGAGGATGGCTTTGGGTATGCCCATCTGGTCGCGGTATTTAGCGATGGTGCGCCGTGCCAGGTCGTAACCGCGGGCTTTCATCTCTCTCTGCAGGGCGATGTCGCTGAGCGGATGTTTCTTGTCTTCGTGGTCGATGATGTCTTTGAGAGCCAGTTTCATCTCCTTGGTCGAGAGTTCCTCGCCGTTCTCGTTGGTGTATTTGTCGACGAAGAAGAAGCGCAGGGGGAATACGCCCCAGCGCGTCTGGGCATACTTCACGTTGGTCACCCTCGATATGGTCGAGATGTCGAGTCCGGTGCGGTCGGCGATATCCTTGAGGCGCATGGGCCGGAGGTCGGTCTCATCGCCGTCCTGGAAGAACCGGTACTGCCACTGAATGATGGCCTTCATGGTCAGGGTCATGGTGCGCTGACGCTGCTCCAGGGCACTGATGAGACCGCGGGCGCTGTCGATGCCCTTTTTGGTGAAGGACAGTGCGGAGGGATTGTTCTGGTATTCGCTGAGCGACTCCTCATACGACGGTGCCACGGAGAGTTTGGGCAGGTTGCCGCTGTTGAGCGAGAAGGTCACCCTTCCGCTGTCGTCGGTGTCGACGATGAAGTCGGGTATGATGCGGTTGATGCTGAAGCCCTGTGTCTCGCCCAGCGAGGAGCCGGGCTTGGGGTTGAGCCGCCGCAGTTCGGCCCGCACCTGTTCTTTTTCCTCATCGTCCAGTCCGAGTGCTGTCTGAATGTGGCTGATGTGGTTCTTCTTTATGTCGTCGTAGTAATTGGCCACCACGGTGTGCATGAGTTGCTGTATCCTTCCTTTCCCCTTGCGGTCTATCTGTATGAGCAGGCATTGCTGCAGGCTCTGCGCGCCGATGCCGGGAGGGTCGAAGCTTTGCAGTATTTTGAGCACGTCGGCCACCTCTTCGGGTGCGACGTCAATATTTTCATATACAGTCATCTCATCGGTCAGCTCCACGATGCTTTTGCGAAGCAGTCCGTCGTCATCGAGCGAGCCGATGAGGTAGTTGATGATTTCCCTTTGCTTCTCACTGAGGTCGTGCTCACCGATTTGCTCGTTCAGTTTGTCGAGAAACGACTCTGTGTTGCCGAACACCCTTTCCGGGCGGTCGCTGTAGTTGTTGCCCACCGGTATGCGGTCTTCGGCATAGGTCATGCTGCTGCTTTCCACTACACGGTCGTCGCCTTCCTCCCTGTTGGAGGACAATGGGATGTCGCTGCCATAGTCGGCATTGTCGGAAGGAGTAGACTCGAGTGCGGGGTTCTCTATCACCTGGTTTCTCACAAACTCTTCCAGTTGGTTGATGGGCATCTCCGTCACCTTCACGTTGAGCATCTGTTGCGGTGTGAGTCTGGTCCGTTGCGACTGTTTTTGTGTATTTCTGTTTTCTTGTCTCTGCATGTGATAGCGGTTGGAGCAGTGGTTATTTGAAGTATTCTTTCAGCTGCATGGCATAGGCCGACAGTTTCTCGGGCTGTCCGTTGCCATACTGCTGCCATATTTTCCTGCAGTGTTCGGTCAGGGGCGAGTCGGGCTCTGTGTTGCGCCGCAGGTAGGGGTCGCAATACTGGTATATCTCCATCACGTCGACGATTTCCTTGGGTGTCACGTTCATCAGGCGTGCCAGTGCCCCCACTTCGGGGGTGTCTTCCACCATGGTGTTGGGGGTGAGGATGAAATACAGGTCGAGGATGATGATGAGCATGATGGGGATGAAGTTTTCCTTCCCCGGTATCGGCTTGAAGAGCGTCTCGAAGGTCTCTTTCACCTCCACACCCTCATAGAACACCTCGGCATTGTTGAATCCGTTCATGCCTCTGAACAATTTGGCCATGCGCGAGAGTTTGCGCGGATTGTTGGAGAAGGTGTTCCACAACCGTTCTATGCGCGGGGTGTCGAGATTGCGCAGTCTCACCATCTGCCGGTAGACGTACTTCGGGGGTATGTGGAGCTCAAGGCTGAGGTCCACCATAGGGCGTGAGTAGAGCGGTTTCACCCCCACCGGTTTTTTGAGGTACAACTGCATGAGCAGAAGCCAGTATTCATCATTCCAATGTATTTTCGATGCCATATCGATTTTGACTTTTTCCCTGTTCTACACATTTTGTAGCAAAGATAAGACAAAAAAATTGATATAGGGTTAAAAATATGTAAAAATCGGCCTTTACGTGCTCTTTTTTGCCTTTTCCTATGTCATGCCAAAGGTTTTTCAGTCCATTTTCATCCTTACACCCCGAGGACGATATCCTCCAACTGGCAGAAACGGTCGATGAGCCGTTCGGCGCCCGCCTCCATGAGCTGGTCTTTGGTTCCGTTTCCGTAGGTTACCCCGATGGTGTGGCAGCGGGCGCGTTTGCCCATCAGCATGTCGAAAGGCGCATCGCCCACCACATAGGTGTTCTCAGGTGCCATGCCGGTATGCTCCAGTGTCTTGGTCACCATGTCGGGCCACGGCTTTGCCCGGGGCACCTCATCGCCGGCCACGATGAAGGAGATGAGGCTGCTCAGCCCCATCTCATTGACGAAGGCGCTGAGCGAGGGCCGCGAGCGGCTGCTGGCAATGGTGAGGATGCAGCCCTGCCGGTGCAGGTGCCGGAGTGTTTCCTCTACGTGTGGAAACATTTTCACAACCCCCGGCACATTGTTCTGTTCAAACAGTTTGCGGTATGTCTGCTCGCACAGATCGCCTGTCTCGTCGCTCATGGGTATCAGTTGGGTGAAGGTCTGCTTCAGCGGCAGTCCTATCATGGCGGCACACTCCTGTGCGCTTTTCATCTCCAGGTGCAGGTGCTGCAGTGTCTGCTGCATGGTCGTTACGATGAGTTGCTGGGTGTCGCCGAGGGTGCCGTCGAAGTCGAGGATAATGAGGGGTTTTGTGTGGGTTGTCATGTCGTAATACCGTATGGTGAAGGGTTTTAGATAGAGTCGGGCAGGATGAAAATGTCGTTGCGGGCGGGGCGGCGCGCCTGGAGCGGCACGCACGAGGCGGCCACGGTGACGGCCACGGTGTTCAGCCGGAAGAAGTCTTCCGAGAGATAGGCCGACTGCCCTGAGACGAGGTCCTTGGCTATGAAAAAGCGGTGTCCAGCCCCGTCGTGGGCGATGCCCACCAGCAGGAGGGCCTTGTCGAGCGGGGTTTCTAAGCGGTCGAAGGCCTTTTGCCGCACGGCTTGTGTCACACCATGTGGTGTAGATTTTGTCTCAGTGGCATCACCGCCGGTATGGCCCTCCCAGCACACGGTGTGTCCACTCCGCAGAGCTCCGGCCACGATGGCGGTAAGTGTGTCGAGGGGCACATTGAGAAATACATCGCGGTAGCGGTTCTGTTTCAGGGGGAGCACGATTTGCTGGCCGAAGGGATACTGGGCCAGCGAGGTGAGCGACAGGTATTCGTCTTCGCGGCATACGCTATGGCCGAACTCAAGAGGGGTGTATTGGCACCCCAGCATGAAGACCGACTGCGGCAGGGGACCTATGCGCTCCTCCATGAGGCGGCCGGTTGCCTGCAACAGCTGGTCGGCCCCCTTGCGCTGCTGCCTGCAGGCATCCGCCTTTTGCTCCACCTCTCTGCACAGGGGCAGGAAACGGAAGAGGCTGTCGGTATGGTAGGCGCTCTGCAGCAGGGCTCCCTGCGTGCGTAGCAGACGCAGAAGGGTGGGCGCCATGCCGGTGAGGCCGATGGAACACTCCTTGCCCTGATAGTACCTCTCCGCAGCCTGCTCCGACAAGAGCGCCTGCACGAAGAAAGCCACCGACAGGCATACCTCATCGCCGTAGGCGCGGTGCTCGCTTTCTACCAGTGCCTTCGCAGCATACAGCCAGTCGAGGGCGGGGTCGGTCTCGTGATTTCTCGGCAGGGCGACATCGACAAGGGTATCCACTGTGAAGGCAGCAGGACGGTGCGGACCGGCCGATGGCTGTCGGCAGCCGGTCAGCAGGAGCAGGAGGAGTGAAAAACAGACAAGGTGTCGCATACGG
>ONMI01000011.1 GCA_900318915.1 uncultured Prevotellaceae bacterium
GACAGCTGGAAGGTGAGGTTTTTGCTGTCGAGGTCGATAACATCCTGATCGAAGACTTTGGTGACGCCGAAGGTGTAGCGGGCATCGATCACGAAATTATAGAACTCATAGGAGAGTCCCACGGGAATGGCGAAGTCGAAAGTATTGACAGCCTCATCCATATCGACCGACATTTTACCACCATCTATCTTGCTGCTGAGATTGATGCCCGGCTGAATACCTGCCTTGAGGGCAAATCCCTTGAAGAGATAGAAGTTGGCCACGATAGGAACGGTGAGGTAGTCAATTTTGTACTTAACATCCGTCTTATCCAGTTCAGCACCCTGCTGTGAATAGTTGAGACCCATACCGAGGCTGAATTTATTAGCCAGCGTATACTCAAACTCAGCACCGGCAATCATGCCCACGCGAGCTTTTGTATCATCGGTATTGTTGAAGTCAGCTGCGCTGAAACCGATACGGGGCTGAACGGTGAGTGAACCCACTTCATGCTGTGCGAAAGCACCGATTGTAGCCATCATAAAGGCTGCTACGATAATAAACTTTTTCATTTTACTTTTTTAGTTATGTTAATTAAAAACTAAAGACCCGTCGGGGCGATTTTTTACATGACTGCCCTCCGGGTTATCATCTAATCAAATGCAAAATTAAACAAAATTATCAAACAAACAAAAAAAATGTAAAAAAAGTATGCTAAAAGCCCGATACTGATGCAATTTTCACTCCAAAAAGACAAAAGTGTATAAAAATGCAGCACAAATTTGCAATCAGTTAAAAAAAACACCCTAAAAAGCATTGATTTACTAATAATTTTCTCTATTTTTGTCTCAAAATTGAATTAGATGAAACATTTCTACACTTTTTTATTGTTATTATTCACAAATTATGCGGCCGCACAAAAGCCCCTGGTACTGATAGAAGAATTCACCAATACCGGTTGTAATCCCTGCGCCGCCTGGTCGCCCACGCTGGACCAAGTGATCAACGAGCGTCTTGGCGACTGCATCGCCATCAAATACCACAGCGTCTACCCCGACAACGGCGACGAGTTCTACAACTACGACCCTACGGCCCAGCAAACACGGATCGACTTTTACGGTGTGGACGGTGTGCCCGCCACCTTTGTGAACGGCACCGTGATAGGCGAGCGCACCTATGAGATGATGAACACGGCGATAGACCATTTTCTCTCTCAGCCCAAGCGCTATGCCCTGAGCGTGAGCAAGACGATAGTGAACCACCAGTTGAGCGTCAATGTCGCCGTGACCCCCCAAGGCAGCGAGGATCCCTCCCACCTGCGCCTGTTTGTGGCTGCGATTGAAGAGTACCTCATCCCCACCCGCCCCTGCAACAACGGCGAGACCGAGCTGCAGTACACCCTCCGCAAGCTGCTCACCGGCGGTGAAGGTATGGAGATGGGCAATGCGTGGGAGGCCGGCACGAGCCACAGCTACGACCTGTCGTGGGACATCGACTTCATGAACGACGAGCAGCAACTCGGCGTTGTGGCCTTTGTGCAAGACATGGAGACAAAGGAGGTGCTCGGCACCGCCTACTGCGAGCCCGGCTCCGAGCAGGAGAACCACCCCACCCTGATGCGGCTGACGGACACTCCCGACCTGATATGCGTGTCGAACTATTACGGGCAAGTGATATTCCGCAACAGCGGGAGCAACACGCTGACCAGCGCCCAAATGAACGTGGAGGTGAACGGTGCCGTGAAGCAATACCCCTGGAGCGGCCACCTGCAATACCTGGAGCGTGACACCCTGGCCTTTGCCGACTTCCGCGACTTCCCCTTGAGCGCCGGCGAGAACCAGGTAAAGATCTGGATGAGCGACATCAACGGCACCCAAAGCGTGAGCAACACGCTGACCAGCCAATTTGAGAACTCCGTTCAAGCCACCTACAGCGTTCAGTTGCGCCTCTACACCGACAAGAAGCCCGAGGAGACCACCTGGAAGGTGTACAACTCGGCCGGCGACGTGGTGCGCGAGGGCGGTCCCTACGAAGGCGCCCGCAAGCTCTACACCGAGAATCTGGAGCTGACCGAAGACGACTGCTATCTGCTGGAGCTGGAAGACGCCGGCGGCGACGGCATCAAAGGCAGCTACGGCAACGGCTACTACCAGCTCTACCAGGTGAGCTCAGACGGCAAGACCTCTCGTCTGACCCAAGGCGACTATACCGGCAGTGTGTGCGACGTCTACTTCCACCTGACCGGCACCCCCAAGGCCAAGAAGCGCCTGGTGCTCTTCGAAGAGTTCACCAACACCAGCTGCGACCCCTGCTCCGACTTCTCCCCCTCGCTCGACAAGACCATCAACGAGCGTATGGGCGACATGGTGGCCGTGACCTACCACATCAACTTCCCCTCCAACCGCGACCCCTTCTACCTGGCCAATCCCGACGACGCCATGGCCCGTGCCGGCTACTACGACGTGACCGGTGTGCCCTCGCTGCGTGTGGACGGCGAGCGTGCCGGTGCCCACGGTTTTGAAGACCAGCTCGACAGCTATATCGACATAGCCGGCGCCGTAGCCCCCCAAGTGGACCTTGACGCAGAAGCCAGTCTGACCGACGGTCAGCTCACCGTGGGTGTGAGCGTGGCGCCTGAAAATATCGCCGACGGCAGCGACCTGCGGCTCCACGTGGCGGTGGTGGAAGAGCAAGTGGTGTGGGACGAGCCCGCCCCCAACGGCGAGAAATCATGGAACTACGTGATGCGCGCCATGCTGCCCACGGCAGAAGGCGAGGTGCTGCCCGCCGACCTGCCCCTTACCGTGCCCACCCGCTACGAATACACCTGGCCGGTAGCCAACTTCTACGACGAGACCGAGCTGGGCATTGTGACCTTCGTACAGGACAACACCACCAAGAAGGTCCTGGGTGCCTGCTACACCCCCCGCCCCACCGGCAGCAAGCAAGCCGCCAAGATACTGAGTCTGCTCCATCTGCCCGACCGCATCTGCCAGCCCCAGTTCACTTGTGACCTGCGGGTGCGGAACACCGGGCGCGAGCCCCTGACCAGCGCCACCATCAACGTGCGCATAAACGGCGCCCTTCAGTCCACCCCGTGGAGCGGCCGCATGGACTATCTTGACATCGACACCCTTCACGTGCCCCTCTTCGACAGTTTTCCGCTGTCGGAAGGAAGCCCCAACGAGGTGGAGATCTGGCTGTCTGAGTTGAACGGCGGTGCTGAGGAGAGCGTGCACAAGACCTTCAGCCTGGCCAACGCCCACAAAGCCCAAAACGCTGTGCGCCTCACCCTGATGACCGACAACGCCCCCGAGGAGACCACCTGGAAGGTGTACAACTCGCTCGGCGACGTGGTGTGCGAGGGCGGTCCCTACACCGAGAAGAGGAAGAAACACGTGACCGACCTGCCCCTTACCGCCGACGACTGCTACCTGCTTGAGTTCTGTGACGCCGGCGGCAACGGCATCACCGGCGAGAACGGCCGCGGCTACTACATGCTGCACGAGGTGAACGCCGACGGCCAGACCCGCCTGCTGGTACAGGCCGACTACACCGGTGCCACCCATCAGGTGTACTTCAGTCTTCAGCATGCCCAGCAGCTCGGCATCGAGCCGGCCACCGCTGCGCAAGAATCCACCCCCCAGCGCTACGACCTGCAAGGCCGCCGCGTATCGCCCCACCACCGCGGCATCTACATAGAAAACGCGAAGAAGAAAATAAACCCATAAACAAAAACCTATGAAAAGACTGTACGCATTACTCTTAGGAGGGCTGGCCGTATTGCCCGCCTTCTCACAGTGGAACACCAACGCCACCCCCACCTGCATCTACGATGCCACCGGGCACGGTGACTATTACGCCTGCAACCCCAAAGCTGTTCGCACGGCCGACAAGAAGACCTGGATATCCTGGCGCACGTCGGGCCGCAAGGAAGTGAACGGTATTGGGCGCGGGGCCGTGTGCACCTACCTCCAGTTGCTCGACAAGGACGGTGTGCCCCAATTCAGCGAGCCCATCCAGGTGAACGACCACGTCACCCCCTCCTGGTGGTCAGAATACGGCCTTCAGGTGGCCTCCGACGGTTCCGCCATTGTGACGGTGGCCGACGGCCGTGCCGAAGAGGCCTTCATGTCTGACGATCAGGACATCGTCTACCACTTCAGTCCGGCCATCTACAAGATAGACCAGCAGGGCAACTTCCTATGGGGCGAGGACGGCATCGCCTACACGGAATACACCAATGCCCCCTACACCAACTGCTATGTGGTTGGCGACGACACCTACTTCATCTTCTACAACACATCAGAAGACGGTACGGGAGTTTCGGACGACATGAGCCATATCGGCGTCTTCATCCAGCGCATCAACAGCGACGGCACCGAAGGCTGGGACACCCCCCTGCCCTGGGCCGACGACTTCATCCAGCCCCAGATAATTCCCTCGCTCGACGGTTCAATGCTGCTTTTCGACAAGAGTCCGGAAGGCTCGCTGGTGCACCGTCTGAACCGCGACTTCGACGAGCTGTGGGGCGACCCGGTGGTATACGATGACCACAAATACGACGGCTATGCCATGAACCACTACTGCATAGCCCCCGACGGCAAGGGCGGCGCTGCTGTGGCCTTTGTGCGCAATGTGGGTCAGTTCTCGCACAACATCCGCGTGCAGCACATCAACGCCGACGGTTCGCTCGGATTCGGTCTGACCGGACTTGATGCCGCCAACACCGAGGACAACGACTACGACTACTGCGGCATAGCCGTGAATCCGAAGACCGAGGAGATACTGGTAGACTTTGAGTCGCAGCTTCCCAACTCCTACGACGTGATGCTTCAGAAGTTCAGCTACGACGGCGACTATCTCTTCGACGAGATGGGTCTGTCGATAGCCAGCAAAGACCTGAACAATGCCTATGCCTTCGGCAAGGTGGGCTGCGGTGCTGTGGGCGAGAGCGACTGGATTGTGATTTACCGCGACGTGCAGGCCTGGGTGAACGCTTCGTTCATTATCCGCCGCTACGACAGCGAGGGCAACCGCATCTGGACCCGCACCATCGGCCGCGAGATAGACCCCACCAGCATCAGCTACTTTGTGGAAGACGAAGCCACCTATCTTATCTACCGCGAGACCCGCGAGAACAAGGAGCCCGGCATCAAGATATTCCGCATAGGCAACGACGGCAGCTACAATGTGACCTACCCCGACGACCTGGGTGTGGAGCAAGTGACCCCGACGGCCAGCGGCGAGGCCCAATACTTCGACGCCAACGGAAGGCAGTTGCCGAAAGCCCAGAAGGGCCTCACCATTGTGCGCAAGAGCGACGGCACGGTAGAGAAGCACCTGCGATAACAACAGAGAGACCATAACCCCAATATTAATGAACCAAACAACGAGCTTATGAAAAAGAGACTATCTTTCTTAGCTTTGGCATTGCTGGCCGTGCTGAGCGCATCGGCCCAGATGATTGCCTACACCGTGCAGACGAAGGTGGAGGGTCCGGCCGGCACCCCCACCGTGATAGACCTGCAGGGCAACACAGGCGTTGATTTCTCAGGCCTGATGATAGACGCTGAGGGCAACTTGGAGTTCAACGACGTGATTGACGCCAAGGCCTTCCCCATCGGCTTCGACTTCGGCTACAACAGCCAGGTGATGAAGTACTTCCTGATAGCCACGAACGGTATGATTCAGCTCTCACCCACCGAGACGGTGAGCAGTGTGGTGCACAAGAACAACGTGACCGTGTTTACCGACTCGGGCAACCACGACGCCTTCGGTCTTATCATGCGCAACGGCATGTTCGGCTACGACGACACCCAGATAAGCTACTGGCTGGAGGGCGACGACGTGCTCTGCATCCAATACAAGAATATTGGTATCCAGACCGCCTCATACATGAGCGACAGGAAAGACGTGGCCAAGGCCACCATCGAGTACCGTCTGTACGGCAAGAGCGGCAACATAGAGATAAAGGTGAGCGGTTTCAAGCCCTACGACGACGCCGATGTGGGCAACTGGAACTTCATGCGCATCGGCATCCTGGGCGACTCGGGCGACTTCCTGCAGGTGCAGAGCTATGACGGCACTGTGATCAGCGCCAACGACAACAGCATCAGCTACACCGCCGAGAGCTATCCCGCCGACGGCACCGTGTACACCTTCGTGGCCCCGGAGCCCTGCGAGACACCCGCCACCGCCCCGAGCGCCCTTGAGCTCAGCTCCACCAGCACCCAGGTGAGCGGTACCTTCACCGCCGGCAGCAGCGACCACTACCTGGTGATTGCCTCGACCGGTGAACTGACAGCCGGTCCGACAGACCAGGCCAAGTATCATGTGGGCGACGAGATAGGCGGCGGCAAGGTGATAGCCATTGTGGAGAGCAATGAATTCCAGAGTGCCGACGACATGGCACAGGCCCAGGACTACACCATCAGTGTATACGGCTTCAACTCACTCTGCTCAGCAGGTCCGCTCTACAACAGCACCCCCGCCACCGCCAGCATCGCCACGAAGCCCGGTGCCCCTGAAAGCATCAGCTTCAGCAACATAGGCAAGGAGTCGGTGACGGTGAATGTGGCCGCCACGGGCACTGTGCTTGTGGCCATGACCGACCAGCAAGGCACCGGCCGTTGGGGCGACTACCTCAATGCAGGCCAGTTTGGTGAGCCCTCGGGCGACTACACCAATGGTCAGGAGATAGACGGCGGCGGCAAAGTAATCTACACCGGCGCTGCCGGCGAAGCCATCAACCTGACCGACCTTGAGGCCGGCAAGGCCTACTTCTTCAGAGCCTGGTGCAGCGACGGCCAGGGCGGCTACTCCTCGCTCTACGCAGACGCTTCGGTGGTGACCGTGGCCGAGCTTCCCTGGGCGATGACCGTTGACGAGAAGACCGGCTACGACGCCGTTCTGCCCGGCTGGTCGTTCAACGAGCCCTCCGAATGGAGCAGCGACCCCGATGCGGGCTACATCTTCGACCGCACGAGCTATGCTGATCCAGAGACGGGCGCCCAGGTATGGGTGGAGACCCCGTACATTCAGCTTTCGGGCACCGCCAACCGCATCAAGACCAGTCTGGGCGGCAGCTCCGGCGGAGGTTGGATGAGCGGCGACTGGACACTGGGCGAGAATGAGAAGATCGTGTTCCAGTTGACCAAGGACGACAATGAATTTGTCGATGTATACACCATCGACCAGAACAGCGGTGTGACACTTTTGAAGACCGACTTCACCCCCTTCACCTTCTCGTTCGACGAATATGCCGGTGAGACGGTGCGTCTGCGCATCTTCGTACAGCGCTACACTGCCGGCGACTTCCGTCTCGGCAAGCTTGTGATAGAGGAGAAACCTGAGGTGGCTGAGCCTATGAACCTGACCGCCACCGAGATTGTGGGCGGCACCGTGACACTGGAGTGGACCCCCCAGGGCGACGAGAGCAACTGGGAGTTGGAATACAAGTTGGCCGACGAGGAAGCCTGGAGTGAGCCCGTAGCCACCACCGAGCCCAAGGTGACCCTTGAGGGACTGGTTGGCGCCACCAAGTACGAAGCCCGTGTACGTGCCGTGGTCGGCGAGAAGCAGAGTGCTTGGAGTGAGGTGGCCGCCTTTACCACCGGATTCTCCGTACCGTTCGAGTTCAACCTGTCGGGTGCTCTCGACATGGAAGGCTGGAACACCTACAGCGGTGTGCTTGGCGAGACCACCGAGCTGACCGAAGGCGGCGACATCATGATACGCCGCATGGGCTGGGGCTCTGTGAGCTACCGCACGCTTTTCAACCCCTACGTGAGCGAGACCAACTCCTGGCTGGTGAGTCCGCTTCTGGCTCTTGGCGACGATGCCACCACCCAGTACATAGCCAAGCTCGGTCTTCTGCTTCAGTTTGCCGGAAGCGACAGCAATCTCAGCATCAAGATTGTGGTAGCCAAGGACGGTGAGAACTTCAGTTCGGCCGACGTGATTGGCACCATCAGCAACGACGAGCTTCCCGCCACCGACGAGGAGCCTGTGGAGTACTCATTCCCCTTCAGCGGCTACACCGGCAATGTGCGTCTGGGCTACTACATTGAGGGCAGCGGTTCCGACATGACCTGGCTGGAGCTCACCAAGGTAGGTCTGCTGATAGACACCAGTGCCATCCAGGGCATCAGCGGTGCCGGCACCAACGACGCCGTGTACAGCCTGCAGGGAGTGAAGCTGAACAAGGCCCAGCGCGGTGTGAACATCATCAACGGCAAGAAAGTGCTGGTGAAGTAAGACACAGACTAGCACTGATAATCATTTTAGGGCGAGACGTTGTGTCTCGCCCTTTATATATTAGAAAAAGGAAAGGGAGCTTATTTCTTGCTTTTTTTCCTTTTACGTTTTCTGACCTCCACGACCAAGGCGATAATTGCCACCATCACTCCCAGGACACCTACGAGCAGATTGATAATATCGAAATTCTCCTTACAGAAAGTAATCAGTGCGTCCATATCGATGAATATTGTTTCGGCAAAGTTACGGAAAGTCGAGTGGAAAACAAAAAGAATTCATTCTTTTCTTTTCCCGAGACGGAGTAACTTATCTAAAGTTACGGAAAAATATGAGCAGGACAAAAAACAACTCTTTTTTAAGCCGAGAAACAGCCTGCGCTCTCATGACATTGGGAAAAAACGGTGCGGAGCAGTAAAGACGAAGAAACCGGGTCCCCTTGGCGGGAACCCGGTTTCTTGTTTTATAAAGCGGCAGTAAGCTTAGAGTGCTGCCGAATAAATCCACTGATAGATGCAGCTGACCACACCGAAGGCGAGGATGCCGAGCGTGCAGAGTGCCAGAGCCAGGCGCGTATTGACATCGCTGCGGAAAGTGGGCAGCGGGCTGTCGGTCTTCTTGATGTACATGGCCTTTACGATGAGCAGATAGTAGTAGAGGCTCACCACGGTATTGACCAATGCCACAAACATCACGATGTAGGCAAGCACGCCCATGGTATTGTCGAAGGTATGTCCCGAGACAGCCGCCATGAAGACGAAGAACTTGCTGAACATACCGGCGAAGGGCGGGATGCCGGCCAGCGAGAAGAGCGCCAGCGTCATGAGGAACGACAGCTTGGGGTTGGTGGTATAGAAGCCGTTGTAGGCATCCATATTGGTGGTACCTCCGTTGTTCTGCTCCACCACGCTGATGACAGCGAAAACAGCCAGGTTGGCAGCCACATAGACGAGCACGTAGAAGCTCAGTGCAGCCGAGCCGAGTACAGGCTCACCCACGAGGGCCAGCATGATATAGCCAGCCTGCGAGATAGAGCTGAAGGCCATGAATCGCTTGAGGTCCTTCTGGCGGATAGCGAAAAGGTTGGCCACGGTGATACTGAGCACGATGACCACATAGAGCAGATAATGCCACTGGTCGGAAAGAGCCGGGAAGACCTTGAAGAGGATGGTCATCAAGGTAAAGGCTGCGGCACCTTTGGAAACCACGCTCAGATATCCCGTCACCACAGTGGGAGCACCCTCATAAGTATCGGCCGTCCAGAAGTGGAAAGGCACGAGCGATATTTTGAATCCCAGTCCGCTGAAGAAGAACGCCAGGCCCGTGACCACGAGCGGTGTGGCCTTGAGCGTCTCAGGCATATCGCTGAAATAGAGCGTACCGCAGTTGGCATAGAGGAAGGAGAGTCCGAAGAGCATCACGCCGCTCGAGAACGATGCGGTGAGGATGTACTTGGCAGCGCCCTCGGCCGAGTTGTTGCGGTAGCGGTCGAAAGCCACGAGACATGCCATGGGAATGGAAGCCATTTCGAGTCCGAGGTAGAACATGAGGAAATGTCCCGACGACATCATGATGAACATACCGAGCAAGGTAGACACCACGAGCATGTAGAACTCAGCCTCCTGTCGACAGTTCCTGTCGCCCGTTATCCACTGGCGGCTCATGATGCACACCACGAGTGAGCCGCCGGCGAGGATAGCCTTCATGACGTTGACCGCCTGAGAGGTGACATACATCTCGCCGAAGGCAGTGACCGGCTCATGCGGCAGCACGCACACGACGGTGAGGGCCGCCATGAGCACGCACACGAGCGGGTTGAGCCAACTGCGTCGGTCGCGTCCGGCCGTGGCGAAATCGGCAATGAAGACAATTACCAGGATGGCCACGAGAATGGCCTCGGGAATCATATTTAAAAATTGACTATAATTCATATCACTGCTACGATTAAGGAGTTACAACACTGAGGATAGGCGCCACGGCATCGCTGATGACATTGCTTGCCCAGAGGGGGAACACACCGAGTCCGGCCACACAGAAGATGAGGCAGCACACAGCGACGCGCTCGTCCCAGGTGGCATCGGTAAGTTCCTCATAATGCGGGTCGGCCACTTTCTGGTAGAGGATTTTTCCTACAACACGCAAGATATAGACCGCCGTAACCACGATAGAGCCGCAGGCGATGATGGTGGCGGTGCGGTGGAACACATCATTGTTGGCGAATGAGCCCACGAAGATGGTCATCTCAGCCACGAAGCCCGAGAATCCCGGGAGTCCGAGGTTGGCCAGACCGGCGATTACGTAACCCACAGCGAGGAAAGGCATGATCTTCATAAGACCACCCAGTTTGCGCACGTCGCGGGTATGCGTACGACCGTAGATCATACCGATGAGGGCGAAGAAGAGTGCCGTCATCAAGCCGTGAGAGAGCATCTGGAGGATAGCACCCGTGCAGGAAGTCTTGGTCATCATGAGGATGGCGAAGAGCACCAGTCCGCAGTGCGACACCGACGAGTAGGCATTGATATACTTCAAGTCGGTCTGCACACAGGCTGAGAGTGCTCCATAGACCACCGAGATGGTGGTAAGGATGAGGAAGATCCAGGAGAGTTCCTGTGCAGCATGCGGCAGGAGGAACATGGCGATGCGGAAACAGCCATAACCACCGAGCTTCATGAGCACGCCAGCGTGGAGCATAGACACAGCGGTAGGCGCGGAAGCGTGACCGTCGGGGCTCCATGTGTGGAACGGGAAGAGGGCGCCCAGCACGCCGAAACCGATGAAGACGAAGGGGAAGAGGATGTTCTGCACATTCTCCGGAATATTGTTCATCTGTGCGATTTCGAGCACGTTCATGGTCTGTGCTCCGCTGAAGAAATAGATACCCACGATGCCGAGGATGAGGAGCGCCGAGCCACCCATGAGCATGAGGGTAAGTTTCATGGCCGAATACTCCTTGGCACCACTACCCCACACACCAATGAGCAGATACATGGGAATAAGTGCCACCTCATAGAACATGAACATGGTGAAGAGGTCGGTGGAGATAAAGAAGCCGTAGACACCCGAGCTCAGCAGGGTGAACCAGAGGAAATACTCCTTGGTGAGCGGTTTGAGCTGCCACGAAGCGAAGGTGCCGGTGAAGACGATGATGCTCGAGAGGAGCAGCATGACCACCGAGATGCCGTCGACACCCACCGAGTAGGCGATATGGAGCGGTGCGAACCACACGTGTGAAGCCGTGTAGAGCATGGGATACGTCTCGGCCGGCATGGTCTGCCTAAGCTGTATGAAATCGATGGTGAGATAGATGGAGAGCGCCAGCAAGAGCGATGAGCCCACCACCATAACGCCCCTTACCTGATTGAGGTTCTGAGCGAGCCAGAGCCCGAGCAGCATCAGTGCGGGAATGATTACGAAAATTGTCAGTATACTCATATTGTATTATTCCGTTTTTGTCGTTATACCATTCATTACAAAGTGCACAGCAGGACGAGGGCCAGTGCCACAGCTCCTGTAAGGAACCACACGGCGTAGTTACGTACATCGCCGCTCTGCCAGCTTCGGATGCTCTCTCCACCCTCGGCGGCACCCCATGCCATGAAGTTGAACGTACCGTCGATGACGTGGCGGTCGAACCATGCGATGGGTTTAGACACGAGGTTGAAGATAATCTTGTGCGTGACGAAGAGCCATATCTCATCCTGATAGAAACGTTTGTAAGCTGCGCGGTGCAGTTTGGGGAACGTCTTGTAGAGTTTGTCGGCCACCGGCTGCGTCTCGCCCTTGAAGATGAAGGTAGCGAGGCAGATGCTGATGATGGCGATGATGGTGGAAGTAGCGGCCACCGTGGTATCGAAATGGATGGTATAGTCGGTACCAGCAGCGGAGACGAAGCTACCGAAGCTGCCGCCCATACCGGTGAATCCGGCGATGGTGGTATAAACACCCACGCCCACGGTGATGACGCAGAGCACGATGAGGGGCACGGTCATGGTGAGGGGTGCCTCATGCGGTGTATGATGCTCGTGAGCCTCCTTGTTCTCGGTGCCCCAGAAGATACCGTAGTAGAGGCGGAACATGTAGAACGCCGTCATGGCAGCCACGCCCGTCATAATCCATCCCACCCAGGGGCTGTACTGGAAGCAAGCCGTGATAATCTCGTCCTTGGAGCTGAAGCCCGAGAAGAACGGTATACCAGCGATGGCCAGGCAGCTGATGAGGAAGGTGATGTGCGTGACCGGCATGTACTTGCGGAGTCCGCCCATGAGCGCCATTTCATTGGAGTGTACTGCATGGATGATGCAGCCAGCACCGAGGAAGAGGCAAGCCTTGAACATGGCATGTGTGAAGAGGTGGAACATCGACGCCATATAGCCCAGCTGCGTGTGGTTGTCGAGCACGGCCTCATGTCCGGGGAGGCATACGCCGAGGGCCACCATCATGAAAGCAATCTGCGAGATGGTGGAGAAGGCCAGCACACGCTTGATGTCGCTCTGTGCGCAAGCCACGGCAGCGGCATAGAAAGCGGTGAAGACACCCACCCACACAATGATGCTCATGGCCTGAGGCGCATACTGGATCCAGAGCGGGAACATACGGGCCACCTGGAACACGCCGGCCACCACCATGGTAGCGGCATGGATAAGGGCACTGACAGGTGTAGGACCCTCCATGGCATCGGGCAGCCAGATATGGAGCGGGAACATGGCACTCTTACCGGCGCCGCCGATGAACATCAGCGTGAGCGCTGTGGGCAGGATGAAAGCCCCTGCGGTGAGCGCCTTGGCTGCATTGACACCGAGGAACGGCTCCGTTCCGGCACCCATGACTATCTCAGAGCCCGTGAAGCTGAAGCTGAACGACTCCGTATAATAGCCGAAGATAAGGATACCGATGAGGAAGAACATATCGGCGAAACGCGTGACGATGAAGGCCTTCTTCGAAGCAGCCACCGCCGTGTGGAGCGGATAGTAGAATCCGATGAGCAGGTACGAGCTCACACCCACGAGCTCCCAGAAGAGGTACATCTGGAAGATGTTGGTGGCCAGCACGAGTCCGAGCATGGACATGGTGAAGAGCGAGAGGAAGGCGTAGTAGCGCTGGAATCCCTTCTCGCCATGCATATATCCGAAGGAATAGATATGCACCATGAGGCTGACGGTCGAGATGACGATGAGCATCATGACCGATATGGGGTCGAGCAGGATACCGATGTCGAAGTGAAGTTTATCGAGCGGCAGCCAGGTGAAATTATAGGGCACGATGGTAGCGAAGGTACCGTCGGCGAGCCTGGGTGCGCTGAAATAGCTGAAAGCCGTGAAATAAGACAGCACGGTGACGAGGCCCAGCGAAGTGGTGCCGATGAGTCCGGCCGTCTTGTGCGACATCTTCATGCCGGCGAGTCCCAAGACAAGGAACGACAGCAGCGGCAGAAGAAGGATAAAGGCTGTGAAACTGTAATCCATAATACTTTTGTCTTTTATCTGTTATCGTTTCATGTTCTTGATACTGTCGACGCTGTCACTGTGGAAGCGGCGGTACACATTGATGATGATAGCCACGGCGACGGCCGTTTCGGCGGCAGCCACAGCGATGATGAAGAGCGTCATGAACATGCCCTCCATGCCCTCGGGATGGAGCAGGCGGTTGATGGCTGCGAAGTTGATGTCGACGGCGTTGAGCACGAGCTCTACGGAGATGAGCATGGCGATGAGGTTACGCCTTGTGACGAATCCGTAGACGCCGATGAAGAACAACAGAGCGCTGAGCGCGAAGTAACATTCTATAGGTATCATAACTTACTTGTCCTCCTCTTTTCTTGAAACAACGAGGCCTCCGATGATGCATGCCAGCAGGAAGACTGAGATGAACTCGAATGCCAAAACATACTGATACTTCTCGCTGCCCACGAGTGCGTTGCCGATGTCCTGCATGGGCACCTCCACATCGTTGGCGGCCATATCGAGGGTGAAGAAGCCCGTCTTGAGCAGCACGAGCGCCACGACGACGAGTCCGGCTACGGCAGCCAGGGCGCCGGTGAGCATTTTGCTGCCCTTCACTCTCTCCTCCAGTCCCTGCAGGTTGCGTTTGCTCACGAGCTGTATGGCGAAGACATAGAGCATGGTGACGCCTCCGGCGTAGACACTGATCTGGGCGGCTCCCAGGAAAGTATAGTCGAGCAGGAAGTAGATGCCTCCCACTCCAAAGAGCACGAAGAGCAGGAAAGTTGCAGCACGCATGATGCGTGTGGTGGTGACGCACAGTACAGCCGAAACGACGATTACGGCAGCGAGTACGATAAACATGAAAGTATTTGCCATAATGCTTATTTCGTTTTAGTGTTGAACTTACCTATTTCGAGCGGTGCTCCCCCGTCGATGAGCTGGGGCAGTGAGCCACCCTCATACTTTTCCTTGTCGAGGTGCAGCACGAGTGCTCCGCGGTCGAAGACACTGTTCTCGAAATCGTTTGTAAACTCGATAGCGTCGAAGTTGCACGCATTGATACAGAGCTGGCAGAACATGCAGTCGCCCAGGTCATACTGATAGTCGACGAGCTGTCTTTTTTTCTTTCCGGTTTCCTCATTGGTCACCATCTCCGATGTGATTTTGATGGTGCCGTTGGGGCAAGCCTTCTCGCACATGGTGCATGCCACACACTTATGGGTGCCATCCTCATTGCGTTTGAAGACCAGGCGTCCGCGGTGGCGTTTAGCCACATGGAGTGTGGTTTTCCGGTTTTCAGGATATTGTTCGGTCGACTTGGGTGTGAAGTACTCTCTGAGTGTGGTTTTGAGTCCCACGGCGAGTGTTTTCATTCCAGCGGCGACTTCTCCGAAATATGATGGTTTATTTTCCATTTCCATAATCAGTTATCGCTATGTCTTATAAATAAAGTTTGAGTGCCACGACGACGGTCATGATGACGAGGTTGAGCAGTGAGAGCGGCATGAGATACTTCCACTCCAGTTTCAGAATCTGGTCGATACGGAGGCGCGGGAAGGTCCATCTCACCCACATGAGAATCCACACGAGGAAGAAGGTCTTTCCGAAGAACCACACCACGCCGGGAATATAGTCCATCACCTGGTCGAAGGCAGCGATGCCGATGTTGACGGGTGCCCATCCACCGAGGAACACGGTGGCGGCCACGCCGGCGATGATGAAGAGGTTGAGGTACTCGCCCAGGTAGAAGAATCCGAATCCCATGCCCGAGTACTCGGTATGGTGTCCGGCGGTGAGCTCGCTCTCCGCCTCTGCCATATCGAACGGTCCGCGGTTGGCCTCGGCGTTTCCTGCCACGAGGAAGATGAGGAATGCGATGATGGCGGGTATGTGTCCTTTGAAGATGAGCCACTGCCAGGGTCCGGTTTGTGCCTCCACGATGCCACTCACCTGCATGGTTCCGGTGAGAATGACGGCAGTGATGAGGCAGAGGCAGAGCGACATCTCATAAGATATCATCTGGACGGCTCCACGCATGGCGCTCACCACGGAGTACTTGTTGTTGGAGCCCCATCCAGCGAGGAAGATGCCCACCACTCCGATGCTGGAGATGGCGGTAAGGAGGAACACGCCCACATTGAAGTCGACGATGGTAGCGCCCTTGTTCCAAGGCAGGAATCCGAAGGCTCCCACCGAACCGATGATGACCAGTATAGGTGCCACGATGTAGAGGAACTTGTCGGCCTTGTCGACGAAGAATATTTCCTTGATGAGCATTTTGAGCACATCGGCAAAGACCTGCAGCACGCCCCAGGGTCCGACGCGCATCGGGCCGAGTCGGCACTGGAAGTAGGCACACACCTTACGTTCCATGAAGATGAGTGCGATAGCGATGAGCGCATATCCCACGAGGATGAGCACGCCCACGATTACGCATTCTATCAGTATTGTCCAGAAGTCTCCGAGCCCGAGCGTATCGCGCAGGAGAGCGTCGAACCATTGTGTTACTATTGAAAAGTCGAACATATTGCTATGAATTGTATGAAAAACACGCTTATCTGTCAATATCAGGTATCACGAAGTCGATGGCAGCGCCTGTGGTGACGAGGTCGGCTATTTTCTGTCCGCGTAGCATGGGGTCGAGAGCGCCCACGAGTGTAAGTCCCATGGGTCTCATCTTCATGCGGTAAGGACTCTTGTCGCCCCTTGAGTCGAGGTAGACGCCGAATTCGCCGCTGGCTCCTTCGACAGAGAAGTACCACTGTCCTTCCGGCACTTTGATGACCGGTTTCTGCTTCACATAGAAGTCACCCTCAGGAATATTGTCGATGAGCTGCTCGATGATGTCGAGGCTCTGATACATTTCCTGAATGTGAATCATATAGCGGTCCATGGAGTCGCATCCCGTCATGGTGATTTGTTTCCACTCCACCTTGTCGTACATGACATACGGATGGCGCTTTCGGGTGTCGTTGGCCCAGTTGGCGGCACGTCCTGCGGGTCCTGTCACGGCATAGTTGATGCAGTCTTCGCGGTTCATGACGCCCACTTTCTCGAAGCGGTTGTGCGTGATGACGTTGTCGCCGAAGACATCGAGATACTCCTGTATCATCGGCCGGAGATACTTGCAGAGCTTTTTGGTGTTCTCCACGAAGTTGGGGTCAATATCATCCTGCAGTCCACCTATTCTATAATAGTTCTGGATGAGTCGTCCACCCGTTGTCTCCTCCATCACGTTGAGCACATGCTCACGGTCGCGCATGCAATAGAGGAAAGCGGTGAGGGCTCCGAGGTCCTGTGCGCAGCATCCGCAGAAGAGCAGGTGCGAGTCGAGTCGCTGCAGCTCGTCCATGATGGTGCGGATATACTTGATGCGGTCGGTGAGTTCGATGCCCATGCCCTCTTCTATCACGCCCACGAGCGCGTGGCGGTGCATCATGGCGCTCAGGTAGTTGAGTCGGTCGGTTAAAGCAAGTGTCTGGGGGTAAGTGTATCCCTCCCACATTTTCTCGATACCGCGGTGGATATAGCCCAGGTGCGGATAGATGCGTTTCACGGTTTCGCCGTCGAGCACGGTCTGGAGTCGGAGCACGCCGTGTGTGGAGGGGTGCTGCGGTCCGATGTTGACCACATAGTCATTGTCGTCGAACATACGAACCTTCCGTCCCACGACCTCACCCTCGTCATTGAGCGAGTAGGTATCGCAGAAGTCGCTCTCCTGGTCGTCTTCGAGCGAATAGGAGTCGTCGAATTTCCAGTTTTTCCTGAAGGGATACCCTTTGAAGTCATTGCGCAGGAAGAGTCGGTTCATGTGCGGATGTCCGAGGAACTTGATGCCATAGAAGTCGAACACCTCGCGTTCGAGCAGGTCGGCCGCCTTCCAGATATCCACGACAGTGTCGATGACATAGTCGTCGCCTATCTGCTTGGCGATGGTCTTCACGCTGGTGCGTTCGTTATTGTCAGTATTTTCGAGGATATAGACACATCCGAGTCCTTCCTCGCCGAAGTCCTCGCCGATGATGGTGACGAGATAGTCGAAATGCTTTTTCTCCTTGAGCTGCTGCATTTTCGCCTTGAACTCAGCGAAATCGAATAATTGGAATTCCAGTTTCATTTGGTGTCCTCCTTTTGTGTTTGTTTGAGTTCCTGAACGAAATCTTCGGGCACATCGGTGACGACGATCGGTTTTTTCCATCCCGAAGCGATTGCCTCGTTGCTGAGTCCGAGTTTTCTTTCCTCGGCGTTCTGTTTGTGGTTGGCCCCGCCGAAGAATTTCTCGACTTTCACTTTACGCTGGAGCTGCATCATGCCATAGAGGATGGCCTCCGGTCTGGGCGGGCATCCCGGGATGTAGACATCGACGGGTACGATTTCGTCGATACCCTTCACCACATGGTAGCTCGACTTGAAGGGGCCACCCGAGATGGTGCATCCGCCCACGGCCACCACATATTTCGGCTCGGCCATTTCGTCGTAGAGGCGTTTGAAGGCCGGTGCCATTTTATGTGTGATGGTGCCGGCTGTCATGATGAGGTCGGCCTGTCGTGGAGAGTTACGGGTTACTTCGAATCCGAATCTTGAGAAGTCGTAGCGTGCACAGCCTACGGCCATGAACTCGATACCGCAGCAGCTGGTTCCGAAGGTAAGCGACCAGAGCGAGTTGGAGCGTCCCCAGTTGATGAGCTGGTCGAGCGACCCTGTGATCACATTCACTCCCCCCTCGTTGAGTTCCTTCACGAGTTTCTCGAGGCTTTCATTGTCTTTGAACTCCTCGTAGGGGATGCTTTTGATTTTCGGTTTTCTTATTTCCATTCGAGCGCTCCTTTCCGCCAGGCATAAGCCAAGCCAAAAACAAGAACCAGCAGGAAGAACCCTACGCTCACGAGAGCCATGGGTCCGAACTGCTTCACTACGACAGCCCACGGATAGAGGAAGACGGTCTCGATGTCGAACATGAGGAAAAGGATGGCGAAGAGGTAGTATCCGATACTGACGGGAATCCATGAGGATCCCCTTGTAGGAATACCACACTCGAAAGGCTCACCCTTTATCTTGTTGTACGACCTGGGACCGATGAGCTTTGCGATGGCGTAGGCAGCCAGCACCAAAGCGACGGCCGTTATCAGAACGGTAACTAACAAAATAAAAAATGACATAGTGCAAATATGTGTGTTATGTATGTGTTGTCCCTATGAAAAGCGGTGCAAAGTTAGCAATTTATTATCAAACCACCTTATTTTTTGCCCTCAAATATTGGCATCAAATCTAAAAATCCTGATTAACGGGAGCAAAAGTGTGCATTTTGTCAAGAAACAGCATTTGTGTGGTAGTCTACGAGCCCGTTCATGGGTCTCTGCAGGACCTTTTCGAGCCGTATTTTCTCCTTCACAGCAGCCTCTTCGACCAAAGATCTGAAGTGATGGGCAATGCTTCCCACGATGCCCACCGGCAGTTCCGGGCGCCCATAGGCTGCCACATTGCGGCGGAAGAAGCTCCGGAAGTGTTCGAGCACCAACATCCGCAGCGGCTCGCACTGCAGGTTTTCGGCGATGAAAGGCGAGAGTGATGCGAGAAATCTGTTGGGCATCGGTTCCCGATATACCCGCTGTATGACATCCGGCAAGGAGAGGCCTGTGGCCTGTTCAAACCTCTCTTTCAGGTCCTCGGGCAGGAGTCCTTTGTACAAGCTACCAAGGAAGCGTTTTCCCATGACCGCCCCGCTTCCCTCATCGCCCAGGATGAAGCCGAGCGGCGGCACATTACGCACGATTCTATCACCATCATAAAGTCCTGAGTTTGAGCCAGTGCCAAGGATACATGCAATTCCTTGTTTAAGTTGGAACAACGCCCTTGCCGCCCCCAGCAAATCAGACTCAGCTCGGACATTTGCCTTTGGGAAATGCTCCCTGAGCAGCCGCCTCATGCGCGGTTGCATTTGCGGTGTCACGCCCGCCCCATAGAAGAACACGTCAGAGACTTCGGATGCCAGCCGGTCTATTTCCGTCAAGAGCTGCTGCGTGAAGACCGCCTCGATAGTCTCGTCGTCTTGCAGCACAGGGTTGATGCCCTGTGTGGTTATCTCACGCACGATTGAAGGTGCCTGCACAAGGCACCAATCGGTTTTAGTACTGCCACTGTCGGCTATCAGAATCATAGAGTAAAATAAAAATCCGGTGCAAAAGTAGCAAAAAACGGTGACACCACGGCCATTTGTTCAAGATAAAAGGCGTGGCAACCCTTGAAAAGGGCAGAAGGAAGAAGGACTGGCGGTAGAAAGGCATCAAAAAAAGCGATTTTCGGCATGAAGGCATTGTGAAGTGTTCATTTTTTGCTAATTTTGCAATTCAAAAGAAAAGGAAACCGAAAATGTCCACTCTCATAAGACGCATATCCGTTGTGCTGCTGTTCTGCAGCCTTCTGCTTCCCGTACATGCCGTGCTGAAAGAAGCCAATCTGGAGAAGACGCTGTCGATACTGCGCGGCGAGCTCACCCACTACTACAACGACTTGGAGCAGCAGGCCGAGAGCAGCAAGCGGCTCAGGGAGCAAGTGATCAACTCACTGATCAACATTGTCCGCCGCAGCAACCAGAGTTCGCTGATGCTCTACTCGCAGAAGCCCGAATACGTGTTCGACCTCACCTATGCCTGCCATGAGGCCACCGAGCTCTACTTCGACTACCACCGCGCCATCCTTCCCTTCCGTTCGGCTGTTGAGGAGTTGAACACCGAAGTGGCCCGTTACGACAGTCTGGTATACAGTCTGAACAACATGTCGACGCGCAGTCTGAGCGACAAAGCCGCCGTTGACCGCAATGTATGCCTCACGCTTGCCGTGAACATCCTCCGCACGCTGAAGGACAACCGCCAGAGCATGAGCGAGTATGTAGACATTTACGACCGCACCGAGGAGCGTCTGCGCAATCTGAACGATTACGCCAATCTCCGTTACAACGAGATTCAGAACAACATCTTCATCAACGGCGGCGAGAGCTACCCCAAGATACTCTCCCATCTGGATCTCTACCTTATGCAGACGAAGGAGAGCGTGATAGACAAATACCTGCGCAAGCAGAAGGTGCGCAGCGACTGGGACAGCCGCATGATGCTGGCCCTATTCGGCACCATTCTGCTGTTCGGTTTCGGCGCCACGCTGGTGAACCTGCTGTTCATGCGCTACCTGCCGAAGCGGCTCCGCACCGAAGGCTTCCAGAACAAGCAGACCTGCATCACGATGGCCACCACGGTTATAACATTTGCCCTGGCGCTGGGTGTGACCCGTCTGTTCTGGGACCAGAACTTCTTCATCATGGCGAGCGGTCTGTTGATGCGGTACGCCTGGCTGCTGGGTGTGATTCTGATATCGCTTCTGCTCAGGTTAGACAGTGTTCAGATTAAGAGCGCCTTTCACGTCTACTCGCCGCTGATACTGATAGGCTTTATTGTTTTTGCCTTCCGTATCATCCTGATACCCAACGGTCTGGTGAATCTGCTCCTACCCCCTATCCTACTGATATGCACCATCTGGCAGTGGTGGGTAATCAAGAAGCACAGCCACAACATACCCCGCAGCGACGTGTTCTACTCGTACATTTCCCTTCTGGTGTTTGTGGTGTCGGTGGTATGTTCCTGGATAGGCTACACGCTGATGAGTGTGCAGCTGCTTATCTGGTGGATTATGCAGCTCACCTGCATTCTGACCATCACCTGTGCCCGTCTGTGGATAAAGGAGTACGGCGAGCGGCACAGTTTCGCCAGCCGCCCCATCTCCGAGACCTGGTTTTTCAATTTCATTTACCGTGTTCTCCTACCCGCCTGCGGTGTACTCTCGGTGCTGCTCTCCATCTATTGGGCTGCCGACATCTTCAACCTGACCGCACTCACCTGGCACTACTTCACCTACCGTTTCATCAGTTCCAACGCCATCACCATCAGTATGCTCAACATAGTGATCGTGATTATCCTGTGGATGCTGTTCTCCTACATCAACCAGACCGCGCAGGCTCTTCTCCGCCATTATTATACCACGAAGAACGACAAGTCGGCCGACAGCCGTATCGTGATGGGCCGCAACCTTATACAAGTAGTGGTATGGGGTTTGTGGCTGATACTGAGCCTTGCCATCTGCCGTGTGGACAACACCTGGCTGGTAGTGGTTTCGGGCGGTCTGTCGACCGGTGTGGGTTTTGCCTCGAAAGACATTCTGGAGAACATCTACTACGGCTTGTCGCTGATGGCCGGGCGCATCTCCGTGGGCGACTGGATAATCTGCGACGGCATCCGCGGCCGTGTGAGTTCGATCAACTACACCAGCACGATGCTCGAGACGGTAGACGGTTCGGTGATAGCCTTCCAGAACAGCCAGCTCTTCACGAAAAACTATAAGAATCTGACACGCAACCACGGCTACGAGCTTCGTCTGCTCGATGTAGGCATTGCCTACGGTTCGAACGTGGAGGAGACCCGCCGTCTTTTGGTGGAGGAGATATCCAAGCTCGACTTTGTGAGCCAGGTGAAGCACATCGAGCAGAGCAAGAAAGTGAGGGTGATGCTTCACAGTTTCGGTGACAACTCCGTGAACCTGAAGGTCCTGGTCTGGGTGCCCGTCCTGACCCAGTTTGCCAATGACTGCGAGATATTGGAGTGCGTGTACAACACGCTGAACAAGCACCACATAGAGATACCGTTCCCGCAGCGCGACCTTCACATTGTGAGTGTGGACAAGGACGTGGCCGAAAAGCTTTCGACCTCGGCTTAGCGCGGAGTCCGACAGTTGCGAAAACGTTTGCACACACGGAAGTGTTTTTTCCTGGCGACAAGTGAATCAACTTGTCGCCATTTTTCATATTTTTGCATGGTAGAGAAATTATAGGGAAGTTAAAGGGAAGTTAAAGGGACATATGCTTTATTTATGGACCATTCTTCTTAATTACTTGTTATTAACTTGCGAAAGTTTAGAATCAAATAATATAATCAAAGACCTATGCAAATGAAGAGAACAAAACTTATGATGTGGCTCATACTGCTGATACTGATGGTGGTACCCGCCCGACAGGCCGGCGCCCAGAGCGATTGGCAAGGCGGCTGGCCGGCCAACTACGGCGGTGTGATGCTTCAAGGATTCTACTGGGACTCCTACCAGGAGACCAATTGGGAACAACTGACCGCCCAGGCTGACGAGTTGTCGAAGTATTTCAGTCTGATTTGGATACCCAACTCCGGCAAGACCTCCTCCTACTACTGGAACAGCCAGTCGACCTCGATGGGCTACGACCCCTGTTTTTGGCTCGACCACACCTCTTGCTGGGGCACCGAGGAGCAGTTGCGCTCCATGATTAGCGCCTACCGCGATCGCGGCACCGGCATCATCGAGGACGTGGTAATCAACCACAAGAACGGTGTGAGTAGCTGGTGCGACTTCGCCGACGAGGAGAAAGGCAGCTACAAGCTCACCTGGGACAACACCAACTATACCGGCATCTGCAGCAACGACGAAGCCAACTACCACGGCTATCCGACAGGCGGCGCCCAGGACACCGGCGACAACTTTGACGGATTCCGCGACCTGGACCACACCAATGCCCTGGTTCAGCAGAACGTGAAGACCTACCTCAACTTTCTGCTCAACGACCTGGGCTATGCCGGTTTCCGCTACGACATGGTGAAAGGCTACTCGCCCTACTACACCAAGCTGTACAATGAGTCGTCGCATCCCACCTTCTCGGTGGGCGAGTTCTGGGACAGCAAAGAGGGTGTCTACTGGTGGGTGAACGGCACGGAAAAGACCTCTGCCGCCTTCGACTTCGGTCTGAAGTTCACCATCAACGGCACTTTCGGCCAGGGCAATTTCGACCTGAGCGACAAAGGCATGGCTGCCGATGCCAACTACAGCCGCTATTCGGTGACCTTTGTAGACAACCACGACACCTACCGCAACAACGACCGTCTGAGCAACAACGTGCTGGCTGCCAACGCCTTCATTCTGGCCATGCCCGGCACCCCCTGTCTGTTCTGGCCCCACTGGACCCTTTACAAGAACGAGTTGAAGAAGATGGTGAAGGCCCGCCATGCCGCCGGCATCACCAACACCAGCACCATCACCTATCAGAACAACTGGGGCAGCAACGCCCATGTGATTAAAGTAAAAGGCACCCAAGGCGAGGTGCTCATGATATGCGGTTATGCCGAGAACTACGACACGAACGGCTATAAGGCTGTGTCGGTGGGCAACGGCACCAATCCCAACTACGCCTACTTTGTTAGCAACGATGTAGTCCTGGGCCATCTGCTGGCCACTCCGCAGGTGAGCAAGCCCGCCGGCGCCTACACCCCCGGCATGACCACCACCCTCTCGGCCAGTGAGGCCGGCGCCACCCTGGTATACACCACCGACGGCAGCGACCCCACCCCGAGCAACGGCACCCAGGTGAGCGGCAGCACCACGCTCACCTTCGACGAGACCACCACGCTGAAAGCCGGCGTGCTTGTTGATGGCGACGTGCTCAACATCGAGTCGTTCACCTACACGCTGCGCGCCGACGCCGGCCGCATCTACGCCCGGAGCGCCACCGGCCACGCCATGTACTTCTACGCCTACGACGGCGACTACCAACCCAACGGCAATTGGGGCGAGGGCAACCGTGTGACCACGACCACCGAGATAAACGGCGAGACCTGGTACTACTACGACTACGACCTGAGCACCCACCCCAATCTTCAGCTCATTGTGCGCGACGGCAACCTGGGCGAGTACAACCGCTGGCCCCTTGAGGGCAACGATGTGAAGATATCGGCCTATTCCGACAAGCCCTACATCTACCTCCGCGGCAACAACGACCCCTACATGTATACCGGTGAGGAGGTGGAAGCCCTCTCCTCGCAGCGTATCTACGCCCGCAGCAAGAGCGGCAGCCAGCTTTACTTCTACACCTACGGCGGCAAGGACGGCGCCGAACTGAACGGCTCATGGGGCAACGGCAACGCCATCAACAGCACCACCACCATTGACGGCCAGACGTGGTACTACTGCGACTACGACCTCATAGACCACTACAACCTGCGTCTCATCGTGCGCGACGCCAGCGGCAACCGCTATCCCGGCGACGGCGCCGAAGGCATTCTGGTGAGCAGCCTCACCTCTACCCCCTATGTGGTGCTCACCGAGGGCACCGGCAGTCAGCAGATAGAATACTACAGCGAGGACGACATAGTGAAGACCCCCTACCTCATCGGTTCCGCCGTAGGTGTGGACTTCGACCAGGCCACCGACGCCATTGCCCTAACCTGGGACGCCGCCGGCCAGTGCTGGAGCTATACCGGCCCCTTCACACAGAACGGCGAGCTCCGCCTCATCGTGAACCAAGACTACCGGCGCAACTGGAGTGAGGACAGCAACAGCAGCGACGGCAACTACTACAACCACGTGGCCTATCACGGCGACGGCGACGGCACCGAGGCCGGCTGCGGCGGCGCACGCGTGCGCTTCACCGGCGAGAGCGGCACCTACACCCTGCGCTTCTACCCCGGCGACACCCCCTACTACACCCTGGGCCGCACCCTTTCGCTTCGCAACATGACCTGCATAGCCAGTCCGAGCGGTGTGAAATACGGTGAGATAGCCGCCAGCACCCGCACCATCGACGGCACCCTCTACAAGAGCGGCGCCTCCTGGGCCGACGATGCCGCCTGGCAGAAGCCTGATAGCGTGGACGTGTACGTGGTGAGCGGCTTAGAGACCAACGGTGAGAGTTACAAGGTGACGCTGAGCCGTCTGGACGGCGACATCATCCCCGCCAACACCGGTGTGCTGCTCTTCAGCGAGCAAGCCCCCGCCACCGAGACCGACCGCTACTGGACCGTTGAGGCCGTTGGCGCCTCCGACGCCCATGCCAGCTACAGCGGCACCAACCTGCTGGCTCCCGTGGTGACCCCCACCTTCATCCCCGGCACCGAAACCGATGCCAGCGGCGATGTGACCCGCCGCAACTTCATCTTCGGTTTCTACTGTCTGGAAGCCGACAGCGACACTCCGCCGGCCATAGGCGACTACAGCTACCAGCTCGGTTTCTGGCGTTCGAGTCTGTCGGCCGACGCCAATCCCCAGACCAACCTCTCCAGCGCCCACATGGCCTATCTGCCCTTGACCCCCGGTCAGTATGGCGACAGCCAATACGGTGCCTTCGACGCCCCGGGCAGTCCCACCTCCTCCCCCTTCATCCACTTCTCGTTCGAGGGTGAGGAGAACGGTATCGGCAATATCCGTTCTGCCGCAAGCACCGACGGTCTCTACTACACGATAGAAGGCGTGGGCCTGCCCCGTCCGATGCAGAAAGGTCTTTACATCCACAACGGCAAGAAAGTAGTGGTGAGATGACATCAACGCAATGAAAAGAACCCACAAATCAAAGGAGACAAGCATCATGAAGACATATGAGACCCCCACGATAGAAATCATTGCCGTAAGTCTGGAGCTGCTTCAGGGCAGCGACGGCAAGCAGGTGAACCCCAATCGCGATGAATGGGACCCCTCTGGCGGCGGCATGACCAACAGCGCCATTTGGGACGACACCGACTCCGACAGCGGTGAAGGCGAATGAAGCGTGTGAAGCGATAGGCATCATTTTTCGGGTGCCATTCACACAAGTATGACATATTTTAGTTACCTTTGCAGAGATTTTTGCAAAGGTAACTTTTTTAATGGCAGCACATCCGATATTCATAGCCGGTCCGTGTGTCATCGAGTCGCAGCCGCTTCTCGACACCGTGGCCGAAGAGCTCGTGAGGCTGAACCGCCTTCTGGGCATCGACATTCTGTTCAAGTCATCGTTCGACAAGGCCAACCGCACCTCCATCCGTTCGTTCAGAGGCCCCGGTCTGGAGCGCGGTCTTGAGATGCTGTCGCAGGTGAAGAGCCGTTACGGCCTGCGCATCCTGACCGACATACACGAGAGTTGGCAGGCCTCTCCTGCTGCCGAGGTGGCCGATGTGCTTCAGATACCCGCCTTTCTGTGCCGCCAGACCGACCTTCTGGTGGCCGCGGCCCGTACAGGGCGCACGGTGAACATCAAGAAGGCCCAGTTTCTGAGCGGTCCCGACATGCGCTACCCCGTGGAGAAAGCCCTCGACGCCGGTGCCCGCGAGGTATGGCTCACAGAGCGCGGCAACACCTTTGGCTACAACAACCTGGTGGTGGACTTCCGCAACATATCCGACATGCTCGACATTGTTCCCACGGTGGTGATGGACTGCACCCACAGCGTGCAGCGCCCTGGTGCCGGTGGCGGCAAGACAGGCGGCGACCGCCGTTTTGTCCCCTCCATGGCATTGGCCGCCAAGGCCTTCGGCGCCACCGGTTATTTCTTTGAGGTACACCCCGACCCCGACCGTGGTCTGAGCGACGGTCCGAACATGCTCCGTCTGAGCGACCTGGAGCGCGTAATCCAATCACTGCTATAACCCAAGTCCCATGGACAAACAGCAATCAAGTCCCAACCCCATCCGTCAATACGCCATTCAGTGTCTGAGTGAAGAGGCGAAAGCCATCACCGACCTGATAGACCAGCTTGACGACAACTTCAACAAAGCCGCCCAGCTGATGTATCACTGCCATGGCAAGATTATCGTGACAGGTGTGGGCAAGAGCGGGCACATAGGCGCCAAGATAGCCGCCACACTGGCCAGCACCGGCACCCCCGCCTTTTTCATCAATCCCCTCGACGTGTATCACGGCGACCTTGGCGTGATGACCCCAGATGATGTGGTGATAGCGCTGAGCCACTCGGGCAACACCGACGAGTTGCTCCGGTTCATCCCCATGGTGCTGCACATGCACATCCCCATCATTGCGATGACCGGCAACCCCACCTCGCTGCTGGCCAAATATGCCACCGCCCACATCACGGTCCACGTAGAGCGCGAAGCATGTCCGCTGAACCTGGCCCCCACGAGCAGCACCACCGCCACGCTGGCCATGGGCGACGCCTTAGCCGTGGCGCTGATGCAGATGCGCCACTTCAAGCCCCGCGACTTCGCCCAGTTCCACCCCGGCGGCGAGTTGGGCCGCCGCCTGCTCACCACCGCCCAAGATGTGATGCGCAGCGACGACCTTCCGATTATTCCCGCCGACATGCATCTGGGCGAGGCCATCATCCATGTGAGCAAGGGCAAGCTGGGTCTTGGTGTCTCGCTCTGCGACGGCCGTGTGGAAGGTCTGATTACCGACGGCGACATCCGCCGTGCGATGGAGAAGTGGCAAGCCCAATTTTTCGACAAGACGGTTCGCGACATCATGACCACCCATCCCAAATGCGTGCTTCCCGATACCAAGATAACCGAGATACAGCATGTGATGAACCGTTACAAAATACACACCGTGCTGGTGGTAGACGAAGAGCGTCGGCTGCTCGGCATTGTGGACCATTACCGCTGTATGATATAATCCTGCCATGAGACACCACCGCCATCTGACCGCCGTCCTCACCGTATTGGTGCTATCTGCCCCCCTCGCTCTCCATGCCCAGAGCAGCGATTCCGTCATCGTGCGCCAGCTGCGTGCTGAGGGCGTGAGATTCACCAACGACAACTCCGTGACCCTTCTTATGAACGGCCAGGAGAAGTTCGACGACCTTTTCGCCGCCATCCGCCAAGCCCGTGAGAGCATCCACCTGGAATACTTCAATTTCCGCAACGACTCAATAGCCGGGCTGCTCTTCGACCTTCTGGGCGAGAAAGCCCGTGAGGGCGTGGAAGTACGCGCCATGTTCGACGGTTTCGGCAACGACAGCAACAACCAGCCCCTGAAGAAGCACCATCTGCAGTCGATACGCGAGCGCGGCATCCAGATAGTGGAGTACGACCCAGTCCGTTTCCCTTGGGTGAACCATGTATGGACCCGCGACCACCGCAAGATTGTGGTGATAGACGGTGAGATAGCCTACACCGGCGGCATGAACGTGGCCGACTACTACATCAACGGCACGGAGCAGGTGGGCGAGTGGCGCGACATGCACTGCCGCATAGAAGGCAGCGCGGTGAACGATCTGCAGGACATCTTCGCCCGCATCTGGCAGAAGAGCACCGGCGAGGCGCTGAATGCCGCCAAATACTACAAGGGCGACCTGGTGGGTGAGCACCACTTCACCGGTCTGAAGCCCGACACCACCGCCACCCGCGGCCATAAGATGGTGGGCATCATCAACCGCGAGCCCCACACATCGAACCACATTATCCGTGCTTTCTACGAAGACGCCATCAATGCCGCCCAGGACACCATCAAGCTGGTGAACCCCTACTTCACGCTGATCCGGAAACTGAAGAAGGCCCTGCGCAACGCCATCAAGCGCGGTGTGAAGTTGGAAATCATGATATCGGCGAAGAGCGACATACCGCTGACGCCCGACTGTGTGATGTACAACGCCCACAAGCTGATGAAGCACGGCGCCGAGGTCTGGGTGTACCAGCCCGGTTTCCACCACACCAAGATTATCATGGTAGACGGTAAGTTCTGCACGGTGGGCAGCGCCAACCTCAATGCCCGCAGTCTGAATTTCGACTATGAGGAGAACGCCGTGATCATAGACCCCTGCGTGACGGCACAGCTGTCGCGCATGTTCGACAACGACAAGAAGAAGAGTGTGCTGATGACGCCCGAGTCATGGGACAAGATGCGCACCGGATGGCAGAAGTTCCGCGGTTGGTTTGCCCATCTGCTGGCTCCCTGGATGTAGCGGTTTTTTCAGATACGGTTCACGTCGACGTATCCGTTCATCACGGCATAGATGGTGAGTCCGGACACGCTTTTTATGCCCAGTTTCTCTGTGATGTTCTTCCGGTGGCTTATCACGGTGGTGATGCTGATGTTGAGCAGGTCGGCAATTTCCTTGTTGATATACCCCTCGACCACTTTCACGAGCACCTCCACCTCGCGAGCAGTTAGCATTTTACGTCCCGCCTGCGCCATTTGTGGCATGTGTGTGTTTCCATGTCCGCGCTGCTGCATGGAGAGGATAGAATGGATGAACTCCCGTTCCGACACATTGACGCAGAGTGTTTTCACCCCCGCCAACTGGAGTCCCTGCTCATAGGAATTGGTGAGCACGATGGTTTTGCGGTTTCGCTCTTCGAAGAACTGTCTATTCTGCAAGAAGATATTGACATTGACGAAATAATGAACGAAACTGTCTGGTTTGTCGTTGAGCATTTCCTGTAACGTGGCAAACGAGACCACCTCCATGACGGGCATCACATCTTGCAGGATTTTGCGTAGTCCCATCACGGAGAGTATATTGGGGTCGAGGACAGCCATCCTCGGTTTACCAAGTTGTTGGAAATGTTCGTGTTGCATCATCCGTCTGCAAATATAGCCATAATTCTGCAATTATGAGCCAATGGGGTAAAGAATTTCGTTTTTCTTTAGTCGAAAAGGGGACATCATGCCCTGCAGCAGGGTCATCAGGCGCTCCGTCGGCATGCTGCCACCAAGCGTTCATAGGCATAGTTTACAGCGACAGGAATGCCCACTCCGGCTATGGTGTAGAGTATCCAGAAGCAATCGTCGGCAGCATGGTCGTGAATGACCATGTGGCATCCTATCTGTTCCCACTCCAGGTGGTAATACAAGATTTTGACCACGCTCACCACCTTATAGCTGATGATGTGGAACACGAAGACGGGCAGTGTATGATCGCCCACATACACCAGTAGCCGCCTCGGTATGCCGTCGTGGCGGTCTATCCAGGAGGCGATGTTGTAGGTCATGAGGCATCCGCAGATAGCCGGTATGGGCAGTGAGAGGAACTGGTTGAAGGTAGACTTCCAGTCCATGTTTGCCTTGGCGTACTGCGAGAAGAACCAGACGATGCCGAAGAAGAGCAGTGTGGTGTACCAGTGAGGTTTATAATACTGGCGTCTCTGCCGGAAGAGGAAGCCCACGCCGAAGAAGAAGATGCCCATGATGTCACGGTATCCCCCCTGTACGAGGGTGATGACCTTCAGGTTGGCAGCACACTTCCAGCCAGCCAGAATAAGCGCCACGAGACAGACCCCGAGCGGTATCCACAGGGTGAGCGCCCTGTCTGACGGAGCCTGGCGCCCCACCCTTCTCCAAGCCGCCACCCCCAGTTTGAAGAACACCAGGTAGAGGATACTGGCCACCAGCAGTCCGCGGAAGAACCAGAAGGCACCGCAGAGGAACTCATCGTAGCCCCCCATGGCCGACACCATATTCCAAAGGCGCTGCTGCGCCTGGTGCCAAGTATATGGATGCGTGACGCCTCCCGTCCAGTTGCCGTATCGCTCGTTGAGGATGCCCAGGGAGAACATCCAGTTGTGGATGATGAGGAAGAATACCGACCATTTGAGGAAAGGCACATAGAGTCCGCGCAGCCTTTTCTTGATGAATGTGGCCTCATCGTTGAGGTACCTCAGCGAGAAGAAGTAGCCAGCCGCCATGAAGAATAGCGGCATGTGGAACTCGTAGAGAAAGACGGAAATGTCTCTTGGGCAGTCGGCATGTCCTATCACCATGAGGATGATAGCGATGCCCTTGCAGATAGAGATGACGGTGTCGCGTTTCATATCACTGCATTCTGTGGGCGCATCTGTAGCGTCCCGCCGGCAAGAAAAATATGAGACATGACACCGTCATTCTATAGGAAAAGCGCAAAGGTATGCGTCTATCTCCAGAAGAGATGAGTGATATCGGTGAAGTTGTCGCCCACAACCCGCTTATAGAGCCGCTGATTGGTGGAGCGCTCCTTGAGGCATCCCAGGTGAGCGATGTACGGTCCGAGTTTTATATAGTCGAAGTCGGTCCGTTTGACCTGCGGTGCCACTCGCTGGCGTCCGCTGTACCACGCCACCTTGAGCTCCGGGTGCTCTCTGTGGATAAAGCGCGCCAGGTTGTTGATATACTCCGGCTCGGAGTCGCCTCCCATGAAAGCCACGCAGGTGATCTCGGCCTCATACTGACGGATGAGGTTGTCGAGTTCCATAGCGGTGAGCGGTGTGCCCACATTCTGCCATAGATAGCTGCTGTGGCATCCCGGGCATCTGCAGGGACAGTTGCTGATGTTGATGGCCAGCGTCACCTCATCGGGTATTTCCTGGAACACCACCCCCGTGTTGACATACTTGAGCATTTTGAGCAGAATTAATCAGGTTATACGGTATAGCGTGTAGGTTCGGCATAGTAGCGGCGGTGCTCTTCCTGCTGTCTGGCCTCGGAGAAGTTGCTCACCCGTTTCAGATAGCCGATGATTCGCGTCATATAGTCGACGTGTGTGGAGCCGCACACGGGGCATTTCTTGAGATATCGCTTGTCGATATGTCCGCAGTCATCGCAGATGGTGTTGGGGATGTTGAATGTGAAGTAGTTGCATCCCTCTTTTGCCGCCACCTGGAGCAGTTTGCGGTACTGAGCCTTCGAGAGGTGCTCCTCCAGATTCATGTGCAGGGCCGATCCTCCGGTGAGGTGCTCGATATAGGGTGCTCCATGGAGTTTGAACTTGTCGATGATATTGAGCGAGTCGTCCTCCACGATATAGAAGTAGCTGTTGTAGCAGTCGCGCGGCACGAAATAGCCGTCCTCACGGTCCCACTTGGCATGTTTCACGCCCACGTTCTCGGCCGGAATCATCTCGCAGTTGAAGAGCACGTCCTTGGTACGGTACTGTTTGTTGTATTTCTCCACGAGTCCGAGCACGGTCTGTACGAAGTGCAGGTAGTCGGGGTTGTCGTTGATGGTGAGTCCCATGAACTCAGCCGCCTCCACGAGTCCGTTGACACCGATGGTGAGATACTGCCGTCCGATATTGATGTATCCGGCGTCGAAGAGCGGGAGCATGCCATGGTCTTTGAGTTCCTTGAGGTTCTCGTTGTAGCAGAGCTGCACCTTATGGCAGAGGTCGATGACCTCTGAGAGGAAGTCGCGGTAGTCGATTATATTGTTCACGGCATACTGCACGCAGCGGTTGAGGTTGATGGTGAGCACGCTCTTTGAGCCTGTGGACACGCCTCCGGCACCGAGTGTATAGCTGAAACCGTTGTCCTGGATTTCGTTGCGCAGTCGGCAGCAGGAGCTGAGCGAGTCGGCGTTGTCGCTCATATAGGTGAAGAAGGAGTGTCCCTCTGCGTACATCTCAGCGGTGAAGTCGCCCCATTCCTTGTCGAGCACGTCGCCGTCTTTTGTGAGCAGCGCCATGGTCTCTACGGGGAAGGTGAGCACAGCCTTGGTGCGTTCCTTGTTGAACCACTTCATGAACCGTTTCTGGAGCCATGACAGTCCGTCCCAGTCGGGCTGTGAGCCATCGGGGAAATAGAAATTGCCGAAGAGGCTTTCGAAGTAGAAGCGGTCATAATAAGCCACATTCCAGAACACGGCCTGGTAGTTGCGTGCGCCGGTGGGTTGGTTGATGGAGTAGACGATTTGCTCGAAGCAGTCGGTGATCATCTTGTCGATGGTGCGCTGCTTGACGGAGAGGTCGACCACTTTGTCAGCATTTTTCCAATAGTCCTTACCATACTCCATTCCAATGAAGTAGTTGAGATACATGAGGAACTCGGGCGTGGCGCATGCGCCGCTGAGCATACTGGACACCATGAAGACCATGTTGACGAATCCCCCGCAGAAAGCCTTGAGGTTGGTAGGCGCCGTGGAGTTGCCTCCGATAGACATGGTACCGCCTATGAGCCAGGGATACATGGTGATGGAAGCGCAGTAGTTGGCCAGCGAGGTCTCATCATTTTTATAGATAAAGTGGTGTGTGAGTTTGTCGATATACTCATCGGCCAGCGCCTTTCCGTACATTTTCTTTATACGGTCGGTGAGCAGCCGTCGGTTGAGCCGGATGAAGTTGGACTTAGGCAGTTCGCCGATGAGTGTGGCGATGTTTTTATGTTCCACGTTGGCGTTGGCGTCGTATTTAGAACCGGTGGCCGCATTGGCAGCATCGCAGTAGTCTGCCAAAAATTTCAATTTGTCCATCGTCTCACGGTCTTCGGTATGCCGTTGGCGATAGAGCATGAACGACTTGGCCACCTTATAGAATCCCTCTCGCATGAGGGCCTCTTCCACCTCGTTCTGTATATCCTCCACCCGGATATCGTTGTGGATATTCAAGTGGCTGAGAATCTTAGAGATAGCAGAGAGGTCGACAGGTTCGTCAACTGACTGGAATGCCTTGATAATGGCATTCATTATCTTGTCGAGAGAGAAACGGTCGCGTGAGCCGTCGCGTTTCAAAATCGTGAAATCTTTCATTGCTGAGTTATATTTTTGGAAAACTTTTCGTTTTGTTTTTCTCAAAAAGTTTCCCGTTTTGGTCAACTTTTTGGATGGTAGCCTGAATAGAATTATTTTTTTTGCTTTCTCAATGCATTTGCAAAGATAGTATAAAAAGCGTAGACTTGCACAATGATATTGAAGAAAAGAGTGCGATATTCACATATTTTAACTATCTGTTAAGGCTCGGTTGGCATCCGTTTTCTTTACAAATCAGACGTAAATATTGATAGTGAGATAATTACAAAAAAAGTCCCTCGCCGGATGAAGGCGAAGGACACAGACAGGTATGGATAAGTTTTAAAGTTTGACGGACGAGATGTCGACCAGTCCGCTTACGATGGCGTAGATAGTGAGTCCGGCGGGGCTATGAATTTGCAGTTTTCGTGCTATATTTCTCCGGTGCGTGATGACGGTATTGATAGCTATGCAGAGGTGGTCGGCAATTTCCTTGTTGGTCATGCCCTGCACGAGGCTTATGACGACATCTTTTTCTCTGTCGCTGAGCACCTCTCCCTTGGCCGGGTTGTTGCCGAGCATGTTGGAAATTTTTACGGAGACATCATTTTGTTTGAGTTGTTTTTCGAGGAACTTGATGGCCGGCACGAAGATATGGTCTTCTACCTCAGCATGCAGGGAGAGCCATTCCTCATTATTATATATGTCGTAGAGCGCAGCTGTGAGCTGATTGTTGTGCAGTCCGTCGGAGGGCAGGTATTTGATGATAATGCTTTTCAGTTCTCTGAGCAGCACATCCGTCTGCCCATGATGTTTGCTATAAGTGTCGATGTCGTAATTGCCCAAGGGATTGTTGTTGAGCAGGCTATCGACATAAGGGAAGACGGTTTTTTCCTCGTATCTCATGTGTTTTCTCACATCGTGCGCGTACTCATCGTAAACTTTCAGGATGAGTCGTGCCAGGTTGTCTCGTTCATCGAGCGCCTCTTCCAGTTTTTTTCTGATGGTGGGTAGTTGGAAGTCGAGGAAGTAGGAATGGCTTGCCTTTAGATAATGCACGAGCGTGGGCAGCGACAGCTTTGAGACATCATCGAAGTCACGATACCCATTGATGGTGAAATTGACCACGGCCAGATACGTATAGGTATCCACCCCCTGGCTTTCGCACACCTCTCTTACCGTATTGTCGCCGAATCCCAGGCTGATGCCGAAGCATCCGAGGCTTTGAAGCAGGCTGTAATTGTCGCGTATGAGTAGGAGCATTTGGTCGTCGGGCTCATACATCTTCTGATTTTTCATATTATACCTTATTTATATTACGACTTTGCAAAATAACACATTTTTTTCGATACAGGCAATAATCACTATTAGGTATTTTTGCCAAAAAGTAGGCATAAAAAAGCGCGAGTACTTACTGAATAATAGTTAGAGGCCCCATTGCGTATAGGCCGTTGAAGGCTTGAAAACCGTGTTATCCCCATAAAAAAATGATGTCTTGACGAGCTAGGAGGAGCGTAAAATCCACTTTTTTGGGTATTGCATCAAAAAGAAGAGCTTTATACCTTTGCACCCATCAAAGAAATTAAGGAAAAAAGATGAAAAGAACAGGAATGAGAAAGGCCATCATGGCCACCCTGCTGGCCAGTGCCTGCAGCGGTATGATGGCCCAGACGAGTGCCGGCGACAGCGTGATGACCCATGCCAGCGGCAAGCGCCTCAGTGTGGGCGGCTATGGAGAAGTGACCTTCAGCCGCAACTACTTCAGCGACCATGTGAGCCGCTACAGCCAGCCCGAGCAGCACAAGAACGATCCCAACCACAACCGTTTCGACATACCCCATGCCGTGATTTATTTAGGTTACGACTTTGGCAAGGGCTGGACCTTCGGCACGGAGATAGAGTTTGAGCACGGCGGCACCGGCATCGCCTACGAGAAGGAAGACGAGGAAGGCGGCGAGTGGGAGCAGGAGACCGAGAAAGGCGGCGAGGTGGAACTGGAGCAGTTCTGGATTCAGAAGTCTTTCGGTCAGCATGCCAACATCCGGGCCGGCCACATTGTGGTGCCTGTGGGTCTGAACAATGCCCACCACGAGCCTCTGAACTTTTTCACTGTGTCCCGTCCTGAGGGTGAGAACACCATACTGCCCAGCACCTGGCACCAGACCGGTGTGAGTTTCTGGGGCCGCCACGGCGACTTCCGCTACGAGGCCCAGCTGGTGGCCGGTCTGAATGCCGACCACTTCACCAATGTGGGCTGGATACACAAAGGGCACAAGAGCCCCATGGAATATGATGTGGCCAACAAGTTTGGTGCCGCCCTTCGTTTGGACAACTACACGGTGCCCGGTCTGCGCATGGCGTTGAGCGGTTATTACGGGCACAGCATCGGCAACAGCTATCCGCGCAACGCCAACGGAGTGGACTCCGAGTACAAGGGCAAGGTAGCCATCGGTTCGTTCGACTTCACTTACAACCGCCACAACTGGATAGTGCGCGGTCAGGCCGACTACGGCTACCTGAGCGACGCCGACCAGCTGAAATACGTATACAACCGTCTGAACTCGAAGTCACCTTTCAAGCATTCGGCTTTTGTGAGCAAGAACGCCTACGCTGTGGGTATAGAAGCCGGCTACGACATATTCTCACAGATAGAGCGTCTGCGCAATGACCGTCAGAAGCTGTATGTTTTCGGCCGCTACGAGATGTACAATCCGTATGCCAGCAACACGAAAGGTACGGCCTACGACTATACCGAGGTGAAGCGTGTGGCAGCCGGTGTGAACTACTATCCCATCCCCCAGATTGTGGTGAAAGCCGAGTACTCGCAGCGTTTTCTGAAGAAGATGTACAACGACGAGCCCTCTCTCAACATCAGTGTGGCCTATGAAGGTTTCTTCAGATAAGCGCCTCATAAATAAAATGAAGGTATCAACCCAGCAACAACTAACATAAACGATAACAAACAAAAACGTAAGACAATGAAGAAAATTTTCAAGTATGCCCTGCTTTTTGCAGCCGCATGTACCCTGTCGATGAGTTTCACCGCCTGCAGCGATGACGACGACGATGACACCAAGACCCCTGATGAAGGCTCGACCATTGTGGACGACGCCAAATACAAGGACACCAGCTACGGCAATGCCGCCATTGACGCCTGCGCCGAAGTTGTGAAGCAGTTGGAGTCAGCCAACAGCATCATAGCCCAGTCCAAGTTGACCGAGGCCCAGGAGACCTATCTCCGCAACGTGCTGAGCACGCTGGTGAGCGATGTGATTGTTCCCACCTATACCGAGTTGGCCGACGATGTGGAAGACCTGGAGAAGACGCTGAATGGCCTGACCGTGAGCACCATCACCCAGGCCCAGATCAACGAAGCCTGCGAAGACTTCAAGGAAGCCCGTGAGAACTGGGAGCGCAGTGAAGCCTTCCTGATGGGTGCCGCCTCTCAGTTTGACATCGACCCCACCATCGACTCCTGGCCTCTGAACCGTTCGCTTCTTGTGAACTACTTCAACAAGGGCATGAACGACGAGATGCTTGAAGACGCCACCATTCTTGGTTTCCACGCTTTGGAGTTCATCCTGTTCCGCAACGGTCAGCCCCGTAAGGTAGAGGAGTTCAAGGGCAACGACACCTACAAGAACTTTGAGCATGTGAGCGGTGCCCAGGAGCTGGCCTATGCCCAGACCATCTGCACCCTTCTGAAGCAGCGCTGCTTCCAGCTTCAGGTAGCTTGGGAAGGCTCCACCGCCCAGAACGCCAGCCGTCTAAGCGTGGTTCGTTCCGCCGGTCTTGACTACACCACCGAGAACGGTCTCTCTTTCGCCGAGAATCTTGTAGGTGCCGGTGTGAACAGCAAGAGCACCTTCACCACGCTGAAGGCCGCCATTGCCCAGGTGCTCTCCGACGACGAGGGCAGCTGCGTGGGCATCGCCAACGAGGTAGGCACCGCCAAGATAGCCAACCCCTTCTCCTCTGCCGACATCTCGTATGTGGAGTCGCCCTACAGCTACAACTCCATCACCGACTTCCAGGACAACATCCGTTCCATCCGCAACGTATGGTACGGCAGCACGAGCGGCAAGCAGTCGGCCAAGCCCAACTTCCAGGACTTCTTCAACAGTGTGAACACCGCTGTGGGTGTTGAGTCGGCCGTTGAGACCGCCATCAAGCGCATCGGCGAGATGCCCTCTCCCTTTGTGAAATACTGCAGCACCATCTGGGGCAAGGAGTTCGTTGACGACGAGACCTGGGACTAATCACCAGCACAAATATTGAATAAACATTTAAAAACACAGAAGCGCCTTCTTCTGCCATGTGCAGGGGGAGACGCTTTAACCGCAAAAAGACGAAACAGACATGAAGAACCTGAAACTATGGCTGAAGGCCGCCACACTGGCCGCCGCAGCCCTGCCCATGCTCACCGCATGTAGCGACGATGACGACACAAACACCGACCTTGGCAAGCTGATAAGCGAAGAAGACCCCTTCGGTCAGGCCAACGACGTGTTCAGTGCCGACGAGTGGTATCCCGGCGGCCAGCTCGGCACCACCGAGAAAGCCAGCTACTCTGCCGCCGCCCCCGCTGTGGAGAATGTGAGCGGCATGGAAGAAGACTTCAACACCGGTGAAGACTTCTTTGAGCACCTGTACACCTTTGAGCAGAACCCCCGCCGCGGTCTTGGCCCCGCCTGGGTACGCAACAGCTGCATCGCCTGCCATCCCTCTTATGGTCACGGCAAGCGTCAGACCGACTACCGTGCCAACACCATCGGCAACGGCTATCTGCTCGTGGTATACCATCCCGACAACAACGCCTACATCTCGGAGGTGACCGGCATGCCCCAGACGCAAGCCATGTCGCCCTTCAAGGCTCCCATCGATGAGAACCAGATAACGATAGAATGGAAAGACGTGACCACGATGGAGAGTGGTCTTCCCATGAAGTTTGCCGACGGCGAGAGCTACGCCCTTATCTATCCTGAAGTGCGCATCCCGCAGTCGGCCTTCAACACCAACCCGAAGCCCACCAACTACGAAGTGCGTCTTGAGTCGACCATCGGTCTATACGGAACCGGCCTTCTGGACGCCATCACCGACGAGGACATGCGCGAGCAGTACCGAGCCGAGGCTCCCTATGTGGAGTTGAACCCCGCTATGTGGAACAAGGAAGCCAACGACTTCCAGCCCTCCGCCTACTACAGCGCCGGCTACAACGACCTTGGCACCTTCCGCGGCACGCACGGTCCTGTGAAGCGTTTCACCTATGCCATGACCCGCGGTTCTCTGCAAGACGGTCCCGGAGCCAATGCCATTTGGAACATCACCAATGTGACCCGTTCCGACCGACACTTCCTCTACAGCACTCCCGCCTGGGCGAAAGCCATGAGCGAAGATCCCGAGGTGATCAGCTACATCAAAGAGCAAGGCTCTCAAGGCACCAGTCTGCTGTATCCCTTCTATGCCGACGGCAGCGATGAGGGCATCTCGCAGCGCGTGTACGACATTCTGAGCACCAGCTCCATCGCCAAGAAGGAAACCTTCGACAACTACCTGTTTATGTGTGCTCCCTATAACGGCAAGGAAGAGATGACCGACAAGCAGTACTACCAGTTTATGGTATGGCACCGCGGTCTGGCTGTTCCCGCCGCCCGCGACCTGAACGACGCCGACGTGAAGCGCGGCAAACAGCTGTTCACACAGATGGGCTGTGCCCAGTGTCACCGTCCGTCGTGGAAGACCGGCGACGACAACATGTGGGTGGACGCCTGCATCAAGGCCTACGCCAAAGCCAACAATCTGGCCAAGGACGGCGACTACAGCAAACTTCTTCCGAAGTATCCCAACCAGACCATCTGGCCTTACACCGACATGGTTCAGCACCGTCTGTTCATGGTGAACGACATCCGCACCGGCTGGTGCCGCACCACTCCGCTTTGGGGCCGCGGCCTGTCGCGTCAGCTCACCGGTGCCGACGACCGTCTGCACGACTGCCGCGCCCGCAGCGTGATAGAAGCCATCATGTGGCACGGCTACAGCAAGAAGAGCGACGCCTACGAATCAACAGTGAAGTTCTACAATCTTCCGAAATCCGACCGCGACGCCGTAGTCCGTTTCATCGAATCGATCTGACACCGCGTGGTTCATTACATACAGAGAGGGCCGTCGCTTTTGGCGACGGCCCTCTCTGCATATAAAGGGATAAATATTGTCTGTTATTTTGCGTAGGCCACGGAGCGTGTTTCTCTGATGACAGTGATTTTCACCTGTCCGGGATACGTCATTTCGTTTTGTATCTTGTTGGCTATTTCGCCGGAGAGAGCCTCGGTCTGCTGGTCGTCCATCTTATCGGCTCCCACGATGACACGGAGTTCGCGTCCTGCCTGAATAGCATAAGTCTTGGTTACTCCCGGGTAGCTCATGGCGATGGCCTCGAGGTCGTTGAGGCGTTTGATATAAGCCTCTACGATTTCGCGTCGTGCACCGGGACGTGCGCCCGAGATGGCGTCGCAAATCTGCACGATGGGTGCGAGCAGCGTGTTCATCTCCATTTCGTCGTGGTGAGCGCCGATGGCGTTGCAGATATCCGGTTTCTCCTTGTATTTCTCAGCGATTTTGGCGCCATAGAGAGCGTGGGGCAGATCGCTCTCCTCATCGGGCACTTTTCCGATATCATGCAGCAGTCCGGCACGTTTGGCCTTTTTGGGGTTGAGTCCCAGCTCAGCCGCCATGACGGCGCAGAGGTTGGCCGTTTCTCTGGCATGCTGGAGCAAGTTCTGTCCATAGGAGGAGCGATATCTCATTTTACCGATGATGCGGATGAGTTCGGGATGGAGACCGTGTACACCGAGGTCGATAGCGGTACGTTTACCCGTTTCGATAACCTCGTTTTCGAGTTGTTTCTTCACTTTGGTGACCACTTCCTCGATACGTGCGGGATGGATACGTCCGTCGGCCACGAGCTGATGCAGTGCCAGTCGGCAAACCTCTCTTCTAATGGGGTCGAAAGCAGAGATGACGATAGCCTCGGGTGTATCGTCGACCACGATTTCCACGCCGGTAGCAGCCTCAAGAGCTCTGATGTTACGTCCCTCACGTCCGATGATACGTCCTTTCACCTCATCATTTTCGATATGGAAGACGCTGACACTGTTTTCGATGGCCGTTTCGGTGGCGACTCTCTGAATGGTCTGAATGACGATTTTCTTGGCCTGGGCGTTGGCATTGAGCTTCGCCTCGTCCATGATTTCGTTGATATAGCTGGCAGCGCTTGTACGCGCCTCGTCCTTGAGGCTTTCTACGAGTCGGTTTTTGGCTTCCTCGGCGCTCAGTCCTGAAAGTTCCTCCAGTTTGGCTCTTTCCTGGCTTTGCATTTTCTCCAGTTCATCCTGTTTGATGACGAGGAGTTTTTTCTCGTTGTCGATACGCTGCTGCGACTGGTCGAGTTCCTGTTTGCGCCGTCCGAGGTCTTCCTGTCTCTGATTGAGGGAGATTTCCCTTTGTTTGAGTCTGCTTTCGCTCTGTTGGATTTTCTGTGTCCGGTTTTGGACTTCCTTTTCGAGTTCAGCTTTTTTGTTGATGAATTTTTCTTTTACCTCGAGGAGTTTTTTCTCCTTGAGCACTTTGGCTTCATTTTCGGCCGTGTTTATTATCTCATTATATTTTCCTTTTGCCACATGCATGAAAAACATGTAGCCGGCGATTCCTCCGACGAGGAGTGCAACCACCGCAACAATTATTGGAATGCCCATGTTATTATATTAGTATTTGAAATTAACATATTCTCTTGACAATTCACTACTCAGGAGCGATGACAGATTTGCTTTCACCCAAAGCCTGCTCCACCTCACTGGTGATTTGTCGGAGAATATCCTCAAACGGTTCGGTATCGTTGCGTCTAATTTCTCTTTGGTAGCGCAATGCGATATCGATGAGCGCCATATACATCACGGTCTTCTCGCTGGTTTCAGCGGAGACCCTGTTGTGGTAGGCGTTGATGGTATCCGTTATAAGTTTTGCGGCGTCTCTGTAGAGTTGTTCCTCCTCTCTGAAGACCCTTACGGGAATTTCGGTGTCGTAGACGCGCAATCTTATATGTAGTTTGTCAATTCTCTCTTCCGGCATGGCTTGGATTATTTTTCACTCAGCAGTGTGATGCACTTGTTCACCTCCCTTATCAGTTTGGCGAGTCTTGCCTTTGCAGCTTCCACATCCCCGTCGGCCACGACGAGCATTTTGGTGGCTTTGAGCGCCTGGTAGTCACGCTGCACCTTTTCGAGCTGTTGCTCGAGTCCTTTGACATTTCTTTGACACTCCACCAGTTTGGCGGCAAGTTCAGCATTTTCCTTTCTGCAGTTTTCGTACTGCAGAATGAGCTGTCTCACCCTGGTAGTGAAGTGTTTTATGATATTGTCATCGGTGGGCATCAGAACTGAATTTGGCGACAAAATTACACGATAAATCTGTAACGGCAAAGAAAAAAGTCACATTTTTTGCCAAAGTGTTTATTTAATCGATTTTGGTTAAGTATCGTAGCCATTGAAAGCTATCCATCTTACCCATTTGTTTTGTTGTCGTCGTCTTTCGGTTTTGGTTCCTTTTTAGCCAGTGTGACGATTCTGTAGACGAAATCGGTGACCCATTTTTCGCTGAAACCCAGTTTGCTGTTGTATTTTCTCACAGAGAGTACCGCCTTCATGGTAGCCGGGTCTTTGAAATCATTTTTATTGAAGACATCGGCCACTGTTTTCTCCGTCATGGTATAGAGGGCTTTTTTGAAGAAGGAGGGCATTCTGAGTTTGAACTTCATGAGGTTTCCCATGAGCATCATGAGGTCTTGACTGAAGCCCTGGAAGAGATACATGAAAGGCTGTACATCCTGCAGTTTTCTGCAATTTTTTTTCAGGCAGTTATCGATTTCCTTGAAGAAATCGTCTTGTGTGCCAAAGGTTGTTGATGCCCAGATTGGCGGCGAGCGAAGCTTGGAAATAGACTCTGAGTAGCGTCATATAGTCTTCCATTCCGCCGACCTTTGCATCTTCCGTATTTTTTTTGAACAAATTTGAAAAAAATCCCATTTTTTTAAATTAGCTGTTATCAGTTTTGCGGTCTCCAATGAGTCATTTGTCATTGTATCCGGCCACTCACTGAGGTGATAATTGGTGCAAAATTACTCAAAAAACATGATTCTAGCAAATAAAAGTAGAAAAATCGGCTTGCGATGGTATTGCGGCCCACACATTTCTGAATAAATAATAAAAAAGCGACAAATTTCTTGAATGTATATTCCTCATTACGACTTTTATTTGTAACTTTGCAGCGTTTTGTGTGGTAAAGGCCACAATAGCGATAAGACATCCACGAAAATTAGGAAAATCATTTAAGATGAAAGGAATCGTGTTGGCAGGAGGGGCGGGCACCCGTCTTTATCCGATAACGAAGAGTATCAGCAAGCAGCTGATTCCGATATACGACAAGCCGATGATTTATTATCCCATTTCCGCTCTCATGCTGGCGGGGATTCGGGATATTCTCGTTATTTCCACCCCTTATGACCTTCCCGGTTTCAAGCGTTTGCTTGGCGATGGCAGCGAGTTGGGTGTTCATTTCACCTATGCCGAGCAGCCCAGTCCCGATGGTTTGGCCCAGGCGTTTATTATCGGCGAGGAGTTCATCGGCGACGACAGTGTATGTTTGGTATTGGGTGACAACATTTTCTACGGTTCCGGTTTTACGGGTTTGCTCCGCGAGAGTGTCCGTCAGGTAGAGGAAGGTTATTCCACGGTATTCGGTTACTATGTGAACGACCCAGAGCGCTACGGTGTGGCTGAGATTGATGCCGAGGGCAACTGTCTGAGCATAGAGGAAAAGCCGGCCCATCCGAAGAGCAACTATGCCGTTGTAGGACTTTATTTTTATCCCAACGATGTGATAGAGATAGCGAAAGGCATCAAGCCCAGTGCGCGCGGCGAGTTAGAGATTACTTCGGTGAATCAGGAATATCTGAAGCGTCGCACGCTGAAGGTTCAGACGCTTAAGCGCGGTTTTGCCTGGCTCGACACCGGCACTCACGACAGTCTGGCCGATGCCAGCACGTTTATTGAGGTGATTGAGAAGCGTCAGGGTCAGAAAGTAGCCTGCTTGGAAGAGATTGCACTCCGCAACGGTTGGATTACGAAGGCCCAGGTGCGCGAGTTGGCCAAGCCGATGTTGAAGAACGGTTACGGTCAGTATCTTCTTCGCATAGCCGCCGAATAGAGAAGTCCCATTGAAGAGAAATCAATAAAACAAAACAATAAAAATAATGGAAGAAAACAACAATCTTGTAAATGAGAATTTTCAGGAGCAAGAAGAGAAATCATTTTTCAATTTCCGTTCTCTGTTTGAGACCTTCATTCTCAACTGGCAGTGGTTTGCGCTTTCGCTGATTATCTGCTTAGGTGTAGCCGCCATTTATCTTCGCTACACAACCCCTCAGTATCAGGCTTCGGCCAAGATGCTGATTAAGGAGGAGGAAGACCAGCGTTCGCGCAATGCATTCCAGAACATGACGATGCTGGGTTCGGTGATTAACTCAGAAGGTATCGACAATGAGATGGAGATTTTGAATTCGCACACTTTGGCTACAGATGTGGTTCGAGATCTCAAGCTCTATGTGACGTACTATTTAAAAGGACGCGTAAAACATTTCTTAATATACAAGACCCAGCCCATCACGGTAGACATAGACCCTGCCCACTTGGAGACGCTTACCTCCCCGATTAACCTGACGATTACCCGTTCGGGCAACAACTACAAGGTATCCGGTTCCTACTACACCTCTAATTCAGAGGGCGGAGTGTCGGGTCCCTACAGCATCGACAAGACGCTGACGTCTCTTCCGCAGGTTATCAAGACACGTGCCGGCATTCTCACCTTCAGCAACAACGGCACCCGCAAGTTTCATGAGGGCACCACGCTTGAGGTTGTGATCAACAATCCCGACAACGCCTCTTACAAATATCAGCGCTACTTCAATGTGAATCCTTCTTCAAAGACCACCTCTATCGCTGTAATGTCGATTATCGACGAGATACCTCAGCGTGCGAAGGACTTTTTGGCCCAGCTTGTGGTATGCTACAACCGTCAGGCCAATGAAGACAAGAATGAGGTGGCTCTCCGCACGGAGAAATTCATCAACGACCGTCTGGAGAAGATCAACGCCGAGCTTGGCGAGACGGAGGGTCAGTTGGAGGAATACAAGAAGAAGCACCACATGACTGAGCTGAAGATGAATGCCCAGTCGGCCATGACGGGTGCTCAGATGTACGACCAGCGTCTGTCGGAGGCCAACACCCAGTTGGCCATGATCAACGAGGTGACCGGTTTCATGAACAATCCGAGCAACAAGTATCAGACGATACCCGGCAACATGTTCTCCGATACCAACGCCAACGCCATCATCAGCAAGTACAACGACGTAGTGATGCAGCGCAACCGTCTTCTTCGCACAGCATCGGAGGAGAGCCCGATTGTGGCACCTCTGACCGAGCAGTTGGAAGAGCTGGCTTCGAACATCCGCAAGACTCTTGCTCAGAACCGCAAGAATCTTGAGATTCAGCGCAACGCCGTATCCGACCAGTATGGCAAGTATACGGGTCAGATCAGCGCCACTCCCGAGCAGGAGCGCATGCTCACCCAGATAGGCCGTCAGCAGGAGGTTCGTTCCGGTCTTTACCTGATGCTGCTTCAGAAGCGTGAGGAGAACTCCATCTCTCTTGCCGCCACCGCCGACAAGGGCAAGCTGATTGAGAATCCCCAGTCGGGCGGAAAGGTGACCCCTGTGCCCTCTGTGGTTCTTCCGGTAGCACTTCTCATCGGCATTTTGGTGCCCGGCATCATATTGTTCCTGGTGAAATTCTTCCGTTATAAGATAGAAGGTCACGACGATGTGGCCCGTCTTACCAGTCTTCCCATCATTGCCGATGTGGCAGTGGCCAGTGAGACCGCCAAGACGAAGGCCGACATTGTGGTACATGAGAACAAGAACAACCAGATGGAGGAAATATTCCGTGCCATGCGTACGAATGTCCAGTTCATGCTGAAGGAAGGTCAGAAGGTTGTGATGTTCACCTCGACCACCTCAGGTGAGGGCAAGACCTTCAACTGTGCCAACTTGGCCGTGAGTTTCGCCTTGCTTGACAAGCGCGTGATTATTGTAGGTCTTGACATCCGTAAGCCCCGTCTGGCTGAGTTGTTCGAGATAGAGGACCACAAGCACGGTATTACCAACCTGCTTCGCGTTGAGTCGCCCTCGGCCGAGCAGATCAAGGCCCAGATTATACCTTCGGGTGTGAACGACAATCTCGACCTGCTGTTGGCCGGTCCTGTTCCCCCCAACCCCTCCGAGTTGATATCCCGTCACAGTCTGGAAGAAGTAATAGACGAATTGAAGAAGCACTACGACTATGTGATTATCGATACAGCTCCTGTGGGTCTTGTTACCGATACCCTTCAGATAGGCCGTGTGGTGGATGCCACCGTCTACATGTGCCGTGCCGACTATACCCCGCGTTCAAGTTTCGGCTTGGTGAATTCACTTTCCGCCGAGGGCAAGCTTCCCAACGTAGCTATAGTAATCAACGGTATTGACATGTCGAAGAAGAAGTACGGTTACTACTACGGTTACGGCAAGTACGGCAAGTACAGCCGCTACAGCAGCTACTCGGCTTACGGCAACTACAACAGCTACGGCAAGTACGGCAACCGTTACGGCAACTACGGTCAGTATGGCTATGGTTCTTACGGTTCCTACGGCAACAGCCATTACGCCAACAAGAACGACGACTCAGTGAAGCTCTAATTGTCAGGAGATGAACATAGCAGTAGATTTTGACGGCACTATAGTAGAGGACCAGTATCCCGCCATTGGCGAGGAGATACCCTTTGCCCTCGACACGCTTAAGATGCTGATAGCCGACCGTCACAAGGTGATACTGTGGAGTTGCCGCGAGGGTCAGCTTCTTGAAGACGCCGTACAGTGGTGTCGTGAGCGCGGTGTGGAATTTTATGCGGTGAACCGCGACTACCCCGAAGAGAAGAAAGAGTGGAACAATCACTTTTCCCGCAAGCTGAAGGTAGACATGTTTATCGACGACCGCAATGTAGGGGGTCTGCCCGACTGGGGCACGATGTACAAGATGATCAAGGAACACACAACCTTCGGCACCATGATACGTGAAGCCCGTAAGACCCGCCTGAGCGACCACGAAGCCCCGAAGCGGAAACACTGGTGGAATTTCTAAAATCCCTATAAAGCGAAAAGAGGCAGGACCCGACGGTTCTGCTTCTTTTGTTAAGGAAGGAAAGAAAAATCTTTACAGTCTATAACAAGCGTCTCTATTCATCTCGCCAATGTACAAAGAAATGTTTAAGGACTTACTGCAGTGATAGTTACCATGATATCATGAAAAAGGGGTGAAAAAGGCAAAAAAAGCAAAATAAATTTTCATATCACGTTAAAAACTTGTATATTTGCATTCCAAATAAAAATATAAGTAAAAACATATAACATCTAAAAGTGAACGAGATTTCGTCCTCTACAGGCTTACCCAAGAAAGATGTCTCGGCTACGGTAGAGGCATTTATGGAAGTGATTAAGAACAGTCTTCTGGAGCGCAAGGAGAATGTGTATCTCCGTGGTTTCGGCAGTTTCATTGTGAAGCACCGTGCCGAGAAGACGGCCCGCAACATATCGAAGAACACCACGATAGTAATAGGTGCTCACGACTTTCCCAGTTTCAAGCCCGCCAAGAGTTTTGTTAACAAAATGAAAGGCGAGGACACTGAGGGTATCGACGATTAATTGCAACAAAATATAAACCCATTCATCAAATTAGAATTATGCCAAACGGAAAGAAGAAGAAGGGCCACAAGATGGCTACGCACAAGCGTAAGAAGAGACTAAGAAAGAACAGACATAAGAGCAAGTAATCCCTTATGGGTTGCGCTTCTCAGTCTATTCGACTGACACGGCGTGTCAACGGATTCCCTTCTGGAATTTATTGACATGCCTTTTTAGTATTAAGTAGTAAAGGTTTATTATTGAGACAATGACCAGCGAAGTAGTGATAGATGTCCGTGCGAAAGAGATTTCGATAGCTCTTTTGGAAGACAAGAATCTGGTTGAGTATCAGAATGAGAGTCGCTCGGTATCTTTCTCGGTAGGCAACATCTACATAGCTAAGGTTAAGAAGCTGATGCCAGGTCTTAACGCCTGTTTTGTGGATGTTGGTTATGAGCGTGACGCATTTCTTCATTATTTAGACCTTGGTAATCAATTCAACTCCTATGCGAAGTATCTGAAGCAGGTACAGAGTGACAGGAAGCGACTTTATCCTATTTCGAAAGCGAGCCACCTGCCCGATTTGCCGAAAGACGGCAGTATAGCCACGACACTGTCGGTAGGTCAGGAGGTATTGGTTCAGATAGTAAAAGAGCCCATATCGACAAAGGGTCCCCGTCTGACAGGCGAATTAAGTTTTGCGGGCCGTTATTTGGTTCTGATGCCGTTCAACGACAAGGTATCGGTATCGTCGAAGATCAAGAGCGGCGAGGAGCGTGCACGTCTGAAGCAGTTGATTCAGAGCATCAAGCCCAAGAATTTCGGTGTGATAGTGCGCACCGTAGCCGAGGGCAAGCGTGTGGCCGAGCTGGACACGGAGCTGAAGGTGCTGTTGAAGCGTTGGGAGGACGCCATTACGAAAGTTCAGACCACTCAGAGCCGTCCACAGTTGGTATTTGAGGAGACGGGCCGTGCTGTAGCGATGCTACGCGACTTGTTCAATCCATCTTATGAGAACATCTACGTGAACGACGAGGAGGTGTGCAAGGAAGTGAAGCACTATGTGACGCTGATAGCCCCCGAGAAGGCCGACATTGTGAAGCTCTACACCGGGACGGTGCCCATATTTGACAATTTCAACATCTCTAAGCAGCTGAAGTCGAGTTTCGGCAAGACGGTGAACTACAAGCACGGAGCCTACCTAATTATTGAGCATACGGAGGCACTTCATGTGGTAGACGTGAACAGCGGCAACCGCGCTCGTGGTGTGAACGGTCAGGAAGCGAATGCGCTGGATGTGAATTTAGGCGCTGCCGACGAGTTGGCTCGTCAGTTGCGTCTTCGCGACATGGGCGGCATCATAGTTGTCGACTTTATCGACATGAACCTGGCAGAAGACCGTCAGATGCTCTACGAGCGGATGTGCAAGAACATGCAGAAGGACCGTGCGCGTCACAACATCCTACCCTTGAGCAAGTTTGGCCTGATGCAGATTACCCGCCAGCGTGTGCGTCCTGCGATGGACGTGAATGTGGAGGAGACGTGTCCCACCTGTTTCGGCAAGGGCAAAATTAAGGCCAGCATTCTGTTTACCGACCAATTGGAGAGCAAGATTGATTACTTAGTGAATAAGATAGGCGTCAAGACCTTCTATCTGCATGTACACCCCTATGTAGCGGCCTACATCAACCAAGGTTTTGTGTCATTGAAGCGTAAATGGCAGTTGAAGTACGGTTTTGGAGTACATGTAGTCTCTTCTCAGATGATGGCTTTTTTGCAGTACGAGTTTTATGATGCGAAAAAGCAGTTTATCGACATGAAAGAGGAGATAGAGACCAAATAAAAAAGAGGGGGCGCGTCTGCATGGACACCGCCCCCTTTTTTTCGGTGAACGCGTTTTTATTTCTTGAGATATTTCTTTCCGTTCACGATATAGGTACCTGCCGGCAGCTGCTGCAGCGGTTCAGCCATTTTCATGCCGTCGATGGAGAAAATACCCTGAGTAATGTTTACAGGTGTTCTGACATCTTGAATTCCCGCCTCAGCGTCAAACTCATAGATACTGTTGCCATAAAGTTTCCACCCCTCGGCCGTTTTGTATTTACTTTTCGTACCTTTGGGCACATAGAGCGCGCGGAGCGAGAGGTCGAGTTTGTCGATGGCGCTTGTTTCTATCACAGGCGGCTCCTCACAGAAGAGATACGTGCGTGCCAGGTCGAAGCAGCGGTTGAAGGCAAAGGCCCCCACCTTTTGCAGCGTTGTGGGCAGCGACAGCCGCTCATAAAGGTATCTGCCGGCGAAGGCAAAATCATGAATACAAGTAATGCCCTCAGGCACCCGGAAGTGCACATCCTGTCCGGGCAGGGCCTCGATGAGTTCTGTTTTGTCGGCAGAGAGCACATATCTCCCCTCGACGCAGAAGTCACTTTCCTCGCCGGCGGTCACCTTCACTGTATCGAGGTTGTTGCAGTTGGCGAACACCCCGTCGCCGTAATGTTTCAGGTTATCGGGCAGCGTGACATCGATGAGGAAAGAGCAGTCGGCGAAAGCCATAGCCGGCATTTCATCGTTGTACGTGTAGAAAGCCGAGTCGGCCTCTAATCTGTAGGCGTCACCTCCTTCCACGAAACGTGCCCCGCTGAGGTCGAGAACAGACAGGTGTCCCATAGTGCCATGTCCTTCAGTGTCGCTGCCAGCCATTTCTCTGAGCAGCCGCAGGTCGGTACCATTAAGCGGTCCTTCGACCTTGAGCGCCACCACGCTATCGCGTTGCCATTCAGTGAGGCATTCGGCGAGAGTGCCTGGCTGTGTGACCTGCACGGAGAAGGTATCACACTCCAATTCGTCCGTATTGCATCTCAGCACCACGTCCTGATAGTAATTGAAGTCGTACATACCCCAGTAGACGTTGAGTGCCGCCAGGTCGAAATAGCCGTCTTCCTGTCCGTCCCATCCCCAGTTGATGTAGATTTTTCCCTGCGCGTTGTATCCATGGAGCACGAACTCATGTCCGGTGTACGACTGGTCTGAGCCACCATACACAAGCGGTCTGCCCAGCGAGAGTTGCGTGAAGATGATGTCCATCCACTCCTCATCGGTATATCTGGCCCTGTCGATTGTCACGGCGAGCGGATACTTGAGATGGTTTCTCAGTCCGAAGCAGAGCGACTCATTATAAGCCCCTGTTCCTACTCCCGAGCTATACTGCGCCTTCATGGCCAGTCCCACGTTGTACATGAGCAGGCCTACGGCTCTGCGCTGCCGTCCGTCGCCGCCGCCCCATCCATACTCATTGAGCATGGCCTTATAATTGTAGGTAGAGTTGGAGATATCCTCCTTCAGGCACGTGCCGTCGAAATCGCCGAAGGGATAGAATGTGAAAGGCTCCCCCACCCCTTTGTCGGGCCACTCATTGTATTTGAGCACCTGCGATGCAGCCGTGGCCACGCATCCTGTGGGACATCCCTCCGGCACATACATAGAGTAAGGATCATCCTGTCCCCATTTCGTCTTGACGAGCGGCGCCACGCTTGCGGCATGTTTGTCGGGGTCCGGTTTTATGATTTTGAGCGGTGCCGTTCTGTGTGTGCCTACCACTTTCTCCATGGCCTGCAGCCACCATTTGAAGTTGGGATTATCGGTATTAGGATTGAACGCCGACTCCGAGAATCCCAGCACAGCGGGAAAGTTGTCGTCGGCCGCCACCACGGCGAATCCACCGTTTTGGTAGCCATACACCGCATATCCATTACCCTCTTTGAGCAGCGCCAGTGGTGCAGCATTTCTGGATCCGTCGGCGGCGGGACGGGCCAGCACCTCGGCTGCCGCCCTTTTCATCTCCTGCTTGGAGCGAGGATTGGCCTGAGAAGTCAGTCCCCACGTCAGGAGTGCCAGTGTCACAAAAAAGATTTTTTTCATTGTGTTTCTGTTGATATAGACTTTTTGGATGCAGAAGCTTTTCACCGTGGAATGACCTTGAATCGGATTCTGAAAGTCCGTTCCTTCTCATCCCAATTGGTGCCAAGCAGTTCGAACCGTCCTATCTGCCCAGTAGAGCGCACATGCTTACCGATGCAAGCGCACACATCATAGTCGCCGATTCGTACCAGGCGTATGGTGTCGGGCGCATCGGCGGGCAGTCGGTCGAGCGGAATATCATCCGGCAGGTTCCATCTGTCCACCATTTCGTAAGTGACGGGCAAGTCCTGCTCGATGAGTTCATTCATCTGTCGCTCTATCTCTCTTTCCACCTTCCTATCGGGTTTGCTATCCAGCCGGTAGGTGATTTTGCTTTTCTTCCTCTCCACATGCGCATCGTGGGAGCGTTCGCACCCGAACATCCTGATCATCAACTGATTGAGCAGGTGTTCAGCTGTATGTGCGGGCGGGAAAGAAACCTCTCTCTCTTCCATTATATCCATAACACGTGTATTTTAACGGTGAATTCTATTAAATCCTATTATTTGAAGCAGTTTACAAATCCATTTTCAGCAGTGCCACCCCATAGCCGTCCACCTCGACTTTTATAGCCGTGTTGCGCTCCAGGCAAACATCAGTCTGTTTGTCCGTGAACAAATCGAGCGCCACGACCTGTTTCTCCGGCAGCTGCATGAAATCGAAGGCATGCTGCGGCATCACCACCTGGCAGGTGGTAGCGTTCCGGTCGAAATTGGCGACCACCAGCACCAGTTGCTGTTCCGCTTTTCTGAGGAACGCAAACTGAGATTGTGCGAGTTGCGGGTTCACGTACATCAGGTCGAATGAAGCCCCCTCTCTGAGCGCCGCTTCGTTGTTGACCAGGCGTAGCAACCGTTCATACTGGCTGTTGAGCGATTTCTCCGGCTTTGTAAGTCTTCTTCTGTCGAAGAATCCTCTGCGCAGTGAGTCAACGCACCAATAGTCGAAAATGGTCGTTCTTCCGTCTCGTCCGCTGTACCCCTCGCAGTCCATACCCCTTTCGCCGAACTCCTGTCCGGCATAGACCATCATGGGATTGTCGGCGAGCAGTGCGCTGACGGCCACAGCCGGGAACGCCTTTTGCGCATCGCCCGCGAGGAAGTCGCTGGCCAACCGCACCTCATCATGGTTTTCCATGAAGTAGAGCATGTGCTGTCGGATGTCGTCGGTCTGCTGCCACTGCCGCGTGATATCCGCAGCCGGTCTGAAGCCTTTGATTACGTCGCAGAGGCAGTCGTACATACCCACTTTGTCATAGAGATAGTCGAATCCGGCCCCCACATAGTTGCGGTATTGATTTGGGTCGTACACCTCGCCGATAAAGATGACCTCCGGGTGGGCGAATTTCACTTTGTCGGTAGCCCAGTTCCAGAAGGCTGCCGGCACCATTTCCGCCATGTCGCATCTGAATCCGTCGACCCCCTTTGCCGCCCAGAAGAGCAGTATATCCGTCATTTTGCCCCATGTGTCGGGGATGGGCGAGAAATGCTCCGAGCGTCCGCCTGCATCGCAATAGTCAATGCCATAGTTCAGTTTCACCGTCTCATACCAGTCGTTCTGTCCCGGGTGCGCATCGAAATGGTCATTTCCTGTAGCCTTTGCCGGCATTTCCTCATAAGGAGTCAGGTCGGCAGCCTCCCCTTTCCTGATGCCGCCGAGGTCGAGAGGTTGTCCCCAGCAATAATAGAAATTGTTTTTTATACTGAAGTGCATCGTCGTGTCGTCGTCTTCGCCCAGGTCTTTCGTATGCGACGGTTTTGCCACGGAGTGGTACTGCCGAGCCACATGGTTGGGTACGAAATCGATGATGACCTTCATGCCTGCCTGATGGGTACGCTCAATGAGCGCCTCCCACTCTCCCATTCTGTTCTCCACTGTCACGGCCAGATCCGGGTCCACGTCATAATAGTCGGCTATGGCATACGGCGACCCCGCCTTTCCCTTCACCACATCAGGATGCTGGCGAGGTATGCCCGCCTGCGAATAGTCGTTGGTGAGCGCATGTCGGATGATGCCCGTATACCACACATGCGTGAAGCCCATGTGTCGTATACGCTGCAGCGTTTTCGCATCGAAGTCGTTGAATTTGCCGCATCCGTTCTGTTCGATGGAGCCGTTGTAAATGCAGTTGGTGTTTTTATTGCCGAAGAGGCGAGGCAAGGTCTGGTAGATGACGATTTTGTTTTTCATTGGCAGGCTTGTGAGAGGTTATTAAACGCAGAGGCACCCGTTGTCCCATGACAGGGAGCGGATGCCTCATGCGATTTTAATATTACTGAATGCCGTGAGCGGCTACATTTTTGTCGATACGGCCAATCATACCCTGGAGCGCCTTTCCGGGTCCGCACTCCGTGAAGTCGTCGGCACCGTCGGCAATCATATTCTGCACGCACTGCGTCCATCTTACCGGACTGGTGAGCTGTGCGATGAGGTTGGTCTTTATCTCAGCAGCATCGGTATGCGGTTTACCGTCCACATTCTGGTAGACCGGGCAAACCGGCTCATGGAACTCCGTATTCTCGATAGCCTTCTGCAGTTCGTCCTTGGCAGGCTGCATGAGCGGCGAGTGGAAAGCGCCACCTACTTTGAGCGGCAGTGCCCTCTTGGCACCAGCTGCCTTTATCTGGGCGCAAGCCTCGTTGATGGCCTCGATGTTGCCGGAGATGACCAGCTGTCCCGGGCAGTTGTAGTTGGCTGGCACCACTACGCTTCCCTCTTTGGAGATGCTCTTGCAGATTTCCTCTGTCTTCTCGTCGTCGAGTCCGATGATGGCAGCCATGGTGGAGGGAGCGGCCTCGCAAGCTTTCTGCATGGCCATAGCACGAGCATAAACCAGTCGGAGTCCGTCTTCGAAGCTGAGTGCCTTGGCAGCCACGAGTGCGGAGAACTCGCCGAGCGAGTGTCCTGCTGTCATGGCCGGTTTGAAGTCCTCTCCCATGCAGAGCGCGCTGATTACGCTGTGGAGGAATACGGCGGGCTGTGTCACCTTGGTCTGTTTGAGTTCCTCGTCGGTACCGTCGAACATGATGTCGGTGATTCTGTAGCCGAGGATATCATTGGCCTTTTCAAAGAGTTCTTTTGCAAGCGGGTTGTTTTCGTAGAGATCTTTACCCATGCCTACGAACTGGGCTCCCTGTCCGGGAAATACAAATGCTTTCATCTTTTGCTAATACATTGAATTAATTACATTGCAGTGCTAAGCTGCTTAGCGGCTGCAAAGTTACGAAAAGTCGAGCGGAAAACGGAAAGAATTTATTCTTTTCTTTTCCCGAGACGGAGTAACTTATGTAAAGTTACGAAAAGTCGAGCGGAAAACGGAAAGAATTCATTCTTTTCTTTTCCCGAGACGGAGTAACTTATGTAAAGTTACGAAAAGTCGAGCGGAAAACGGAAAGAATTTATTCTTTTCTTTTCCCGAGACAGAGTAACTTATGTAAATTAACAACAATAATTAATAGTACCCACCTTAAAGAGCGATAGCGGTCATCATAGAGAGCAAAAAAGTCCGGTCGTCCTCTTTCGAGTACGACCGGACCGCTATAATTTGCTTTACAGTGCGGAAAAATTCCTTTTTTATTCAGCTGCGGGAGCCTCTTCCACCTCGGTGTTCTCTTCCACCTCGGCCACGGGAGCCTCTTCGGCAGCGGGAGCCTGCTCAACTACGGGAGCAGCTTCGGGAGCGTTCTCAGCCACGACCACGACAGGCACTCTGACCTCGACATCCTTGAAGAAATGAACGAGGGCCTCGTACTGTCCGAGCTGTTTGATGTCGCGCATGGTGATGATTTTGCGATCCACCTCGATGCCCTTTTTGGCAAGTTCCTCAGCCACTGTAGCGGCATTGACAGAACCATAGAGCTGTCCTGAGCTGGCCACTTTGGCAGCCACTTCCACTACGACGCCGTCGAGAGCGTTGGCGCGTTTCTGTGCGGCAGCTTTGAGCACATCGATTTTGTGAGCCTGCTGTTTGAGGTTCTCAGCGAGCACTTTGAGAGCCGACTTGGTAGCCATGACGGCTTTTTTCTGGGGGATGAGGAAGTTACGTCCGTAACCGGGTTTCACTTCAACGACCTCATTTTTATATCCCAATCCGATGATATCTTCTTTCAGTATGACTTTCATTGTAATGTCCTCCTTATTTTATTTCATCAAATCGGTTACGTAGGGCAGCAGAGCAATCTGGCGAGCGCGTTTCACAGCGGTAGCCACTCGGCGCTGATACTTGAGCGAAGTGCCGGTGATGCGGCGGGGCAGGATTTTACCCTGCTCGTTGAGGAACTTCTTGAGGAACTCAGGATCCTTGTAGTCGATATACTTGATACCGCTTTTCTTGAAGCGGCAATACTTTTTCTTTTTTGTGTCAACTGACGGCGGTGTCAGATAGCGAATTTCTGAAGTCTGTTCTGCCATAATTAAGCCTCCTCTTTTTTAGATAGTTTGTTACGTCTCTTCTCAGCGTACTGTGCGGCATACTTGTCGAGTTTCACAGTCATGAAACGGATCACCTTCTCATCGCGGCGGAATCCAGTTTCGAGCGATTTGATTACCTCAGGCTCAGCTTTGAACTCAAGCAGGCAGTAGAAACCTGTTGATTTCTTTTGGATAGCGTAAGCCATCTTCTTCAATCCCCAGATCTCTTCATTCACGATTTCAGCACCTTTGTCGGTGAGAATTTTCTTGAATTTAGCGACCGTTTCCTTCATCTGATCATCAGACAAAACGGGAGTTAAAATGAAAACGGTTTCGTATTGATTCATACTAAATAAATGATTAAAAAATGTTATTTTGCAAAATGCGGTGCAAAGGTACTGGTTTTTCTTCAGCCAGCAAAATATTTTTTGTACTTTTGCCCTGAATTTAGCATTTATTTAGATGAGTTGGAAGAGAATAGCGGGCAAAGTGCCTCCGTTGGGTCTGTTGTACGCCGGTGTGCTGTTGTTGGCCATCGGTTGGGCGATGGACTGGCTGAACCACAACTGGTATTTGTTTCTATGCTTTGCCCTGGTGCTGGCCGGTGTGGTGCTGCATGTATGGCGTCTGAAGCGGGAGAGCCGTTACTGACGCTTCCGCCAGACGTGGTTTAGGCTCCTGTAGGAAAAGAAAGCGGGCCTCCCTTTTTTCGGGAAGCCCTATTTTTTGATCAGTCGTCCTCGGGAGTGATGAGTTTGTATCCCTTTCCGTGGATATTGATGATTTCAATCTGGTCGTCGTCTTTGAGGTGTTTGCGCAGTTTGGTGATATACACGTCCATGGAGCGCGCGTTGAAGTAGTTGTCGTCTATCCAGATAGTCTTGAGAGCGAAATCGCGCTGCAGTATTTCGTTGGCGTGTGAGCAGAGCAGCGCCAGGAGTTCATTTTCCTTGGTGGTGAGTTTGGTTTGTTTTTCACCGATGGTGAGCAGCTGTTTCTGCGTGTCGAAGGTGAATCGTCCGATGTGGTAGAGTGTCGACTCTTTGACTTTCTTTCCCCTTACACGGCGCAGGATGGCCTCGATGCGCAGCACGAGTTCCTCCATGGAGAACGGTTTGGTGATATAGTCGTCGGCTCCGATTTTGAATCCTTCGAGGATATCCTCCTTCATTTGTTTAGCAGTAAGGAAGATGATGGGTATTTCAGCATTGATTTGTCTGATTTCCTGAGCGAGCGTGAATCCGTCTTTTTTGGGCATCATCACATCGAGCACGCAGATGTCGTACTTGTTTTTGAGGAACTCCTTGTATCCGGCCTCACCGTCGAGGCACAACTCTGCGGTATAGCCTTTGGCCTGCAGATACTCACGAAGCAGCATACCGAGGTTTTCCTCGTCTTCGCAAAGCAAAATTCTGAGTTGTTCTTCCATGATGTCTAAAATTTTATTGATTAATCCTTAATGATGGGTAATTGTATTGTAAATTTTGTACCTTTTCCGTATTCGCTTTCCACCTTGATGTCGCCTTTGTGCAGGTCGACGATACGCTTGACGTAAGCCAGTCCGAGTCCGAATCCCTTCACGTCGTGCACATTGCCGGTATGCACTCTGTAGAACTTGTCGAAAATTTTCTTCAGGTTGTCTTTTTTGATACCTATGCCATCGTCTTTGATGGCGAAGAAGAGATGGTGTTCGTCGTTCCAGGTGCTGATGATGAGGTTGACGGGCTGGTCGGGTTTTCTGTATTTGATTGCATTGTCAAAGAGATTGAAGATCACATTGGTGAAATGCGTCTCATCGACATAGATTTTCGACTCCACAGCCCCTATATCCGTCATGATTTTTCCGCCTGTATGCTCTACTCTGAGGGTGAAGGTAGCCGCCACATTCTCCACGAGTTCGTTGAGGTCGAGTTCTTTCTTTTTGAACATCGTTTTCTGCCGGTCGAAGAGCGACATCTGCAGCACTTTCTCCACAAGGAACCGGAGTCGTTTCGACTCCTCCTGCAGCGCCCCACCGATATGCTTCATCATGGCCGGGCTTTTGCTGACGCTCTCATCGTTGAGCATCTGTGCGGCGAGCGAGATACTGGAGATAGGCGTTTTCAGTTCGTGTGTCATGTTGTTGATGAAGTCGTTTTTGATTTCGGAGAGCCGTTTCTGTCTGAACACCACCACGATGGTGAAGATGAAGGTGACGAGCAGGATGACGGTGAAGACGATGGCCGGTATCATGAAGCGTATACTGGAGAAGATATAGCTGTTCATGTTGGGGAAGTGTATTTTCACCAGTCCCATTTTGTTGACGGGGTCGTTGCGGTAGAGCGGTTGTTCGTAGGTAAACTCCTCGCCCACATCGCTGTAGTCCGGGCATCGGTAGACCTCCCTACCGTCCTGTGTGGTCACTCTGAAGTGATAAGGCAGCATGATGCCGTTGCTTTGCAGTTCCACCTTGAGGTCCTGGTCGAGCAGTTTGAAGTTGACGCGTTCCTGCAGCGGTTTTTCCGATGCGTTGTAGAGGATGTTCATCACCACCCTGTCGAGGAGTGCCTTTTGGTAGACATATCTGTTTCTTACGATTTCCTTCATCGACTTACTGGCCTGTGAGAGCGAGTTTTTGTCGTTGGAGAGGATCATGACCTTCGGCATGGATGCCGGGTCATTGCGCCGCATCTGGTTTTCGAACGAGTTGGTGTCATTGTCGGGCAGGATGCTTCCCACGGAAGCGGAATCAGCGTCGAGAGCATCGTTGTGTGCCTTTCTGTTGGCTGCATTGACATCTTTTTCGAGGAACCTCAGTGTCTCGTTCAGTTCCAGGTTTCGTGAAGCCTGGTAGAGCGAGCGGTTCACCGATTCGTCGAACTGCTCCTTCTTCATCCTCACCATCTCGTCGATGTATTTGATTTGCAAGAAGAGCAATGCCAGAAACGAGAGCCCCATAATGGTGGCAATGGTCCAAATCGTTTTCTTTTTCATACCGCAAAGATAGAAATTAGGTTGAAACGATTAACAGTTTTAACTTAAAAAATCAGCCAATTTTACTGAAATTAACTAAAATCGATATTTTTACTTAATAATTATCAACTTCATCGCATTAAGAGAGAGCTATTAGTGCACGAAGAGCCGCCATCTATCGCTACCAACCGAAAGGAGGCAAGCCGAAACGCTTGCCTCCTTCAATTCAATTATAAGGTATGGTTGCCTTTTTTTAGTTTTCCTCGGCGAGTTCAGCCTCATGGTCCTTGATAAGCTGCTGCTGGATGTCGTTGGGCACCAGTTCGTAGCTGGAGAAGGAGGTAGAGAAGGAAGCGCGTCCGCCGGTGAGTGAGCTCAGCGCAATGCTGTAGCTGGCCAGTTCTTTGAGAGGAATCTTGGCAGAGAGCTTCTGATAGGTTCCCTCGCTGTCCATACCCATGATGATGGCACGGCGTCCCTGCAGGTCGCTCATCACATCACCCATGTAGTCGCCGGGCACGAGCACCTCGAGGTCGTAAATAGGCTCAAGCACCTTAGGACCAGCCTCGCGGAAAGCCTTTGAGAAGGCGTTTCTTGCAGCGAGCATGAAGGAGAGCTCGTTGGAGTCGACTGGGTGCATCTTACCGTCGTAGACCACCACGCGCACGTCGCGTGCGTAGCTACCGGTGAGAGGACCCGTCTCCATGCGCTCCATGACACCCTTGAGGATGGCCGGCATGAATCGTGTATCGATAGCGCCACCCACCACAGAGTTGAGGAACACGAGTTTTCCGCCCCATTCGAGGTCGATTTCCTCTTTGCTCTTGATGTTCATCTTGAACTCCTGTCCGCCGAACTTGTAGACCACGGGATCGGGCATGCCCTCGGTGTAAGGCTCCACGATGAGGTGCACCTCACCGAACTGTCCTGCACCACCCGACTGTTTCTTATGACGGTAGTCGGCACGCGAAGCCTTTGTGATAGTCTCGCGGTAGGGGATTTTCGGTTCTTCGTAAGTGACGGCGATTTTCTCGTTGTTCTCCATACGCCATTTGAGTGTGCGGAGGTGGAATTCGCCCTGTCCGTGAACGATGGTCTGCTTGAGTTCCTTGCTCAGCTCCACCACCCATGTGGGGTCTTCCTGGCGCATGCGCATGAGAGCTGCCATCATCTTCTCGGTGTCGCTCTCGCTGACGGCCTTGATGGCGCGCGAGTACTTGGAGTTAGGATATTTGATATAGTTGAAGCTCCAGTCCACATCCTTTGCGTTAAGGGTGTTGCCGGTCTTCACGTCTTTCAGTTTCACGGTGCAGCCGATGTCGCCGGCTTTGAGTTCATCCACGGCGATACGGTTGGCTCCGGCGCAGGCAAAGATCTGTCCGAGGCGCTCTTTCGAGCCACGGTCGGCGTTGGTCAGGTCGTCGCCCGGTTTCACGGTACCGCTCATCACCTTGAAGTAAGTCACCTCGCCGATATGCGGCTCGAGACCCGTCTTGAAGAAGAAGAGCGACTCCGGTCCGTTGGCATCGGGAGTAATTTCCTCGCCCTTGCTGTTTTTCACCTTCGGCATTTCGTCGACGAAGGGCACCACGTTTCCGAGGAACTCCATGAGTCGGCGTACGCCCATATCCTTCTGTCCGCACACGCAGAACACGGGGAACATGGAGCGTGCGATGAGTCCCTTGCGTATACCCTCACGGATTTCGTCCTCGCTGAGGTTCTCCTCCTCGAAGAATTTCTCCATGAGCGTCTCATCGTTCTCTGCGGCAGCCTCCACGAGGGCAGCATGCAGTTCTTCGGCCTTGTCCTGCTGGTCGGCGGGGATATCCTCTACGGTGGGAGCGCCACCCTCTGCCTTCCAGGTAAGTTTTTTCATGAGGAGCACATCGATGACCGAGTTGAAGGCGGGACCAGTAGCCACGGGATACTGCACCTGTACGCAGTTGCTTCCGAATGTGTCTCGCAGGTTGCTCATGACGGTATCGAAGTCGCAGTGCTCACGGTCGAGCTGGTTGATGAGGAAGATGACCGGTTTGTTGAGTTTCTCGGTGTTGCGGAACGCGTTCATGGTGCCCACTTCGGGTCCATACTGTCCGTTGACGACGAGCACGGCCTGGTCGGTGACGTTGAGTGCTGTGATAGAGCCCCCCACGAAGTCATCGGAGCCCGGGCAGTCGATGATATTGAGTTTTTTATTGTTCCATTCTACATGTACTACGGTAGGAAACACGCTGTATCCATACTCCTGCTCCACGGGGAAGTAGTCGCTTACGGTGTTTTTACCTTCTACTGTACCGCGGCGTTTGATCACTCCCGCTTCAAACAGCATAGACTCGACAAGAGTGGTCTTGCCGCTACCCGCACTGCCGATGAGTGCGATGTTCTTAATTTCTTTCGTCTGATAGACTTTCATTTTTTATAGATTTAAAGTGTTAGAATTGTTTCACGAAAAATTTGCCGCTAAAATTAGGCATTTTTGCGGAAATGGCCAAAAGTTTTGAACAAAAACCGCTATTCTTTTAAAACATTTAGTATTTTTGCATCATTCGAGCAACATTTGGCGCATCATGTCAGGCATCTACATCCACATTCCGTTTTGTGCCCGCCGCTGTGTGTACTGCGGTTTCTTTTCCAC
>ONMI01000089.1 GCA_900318915.1 uncultured Prevotellaceae bacterium
GTACCCAGAGCCGGGGTCGAACCGGCACGGGTTGCCCCACTGGTGTTTGAGACCAGCGCGTCTACCGATTCCGCCATCTGGGCATCAATGCGGCTGCAAAGATACTGAAATTTTCTGAAATCACAAATTTTTGACGGAAAAAACACTAAAAACCGCTTTCGTGCGTTTATAAAATAGATAAATAGGGTCCCGTCGGGACACGACGCTGAAAAACAGGGCCCCACCATTTGAAAAACGAAATGCTATGACTAAAAATATCAACAATTACTGCGTGATTCTGGCCGGCGGTAAGGGTAAAAGACTCTGGCCCGTGAGCCGCACACACTGCCCCAAACAGTTTATCGACTTCTTCGGAACCGGACGCACGCTGCTGCAGCAGACCTACGACCGCATCGCAAAGGTCATACCCGCCGACAATATCTATATCAGCACCCATCAGGAATATGCCGACCTCGTAAAGGAACAGCTGCCCGACATCAACCCCATCCACATCCTGGCTGAACCCATCGGACGAAACACGGCGCCCAGCACCGCATGGGCCTGCTTCAGGGTGCTGCGCAGATGCAACGAGGGCAACCTCATCGTGGTGCCGTCCGACCAGTCGGTGGTCAACGAGGAGGCTTTCGACCAAAACCTCAGAGACGGACTCGACTTCGTGGCCCGCCACGAGGGACTCCTCACCCTGGGCGTGAAGCCCACACGGCCCGAGCCGGGCTATGGCTATGTGCAGCTGGGCGACCCCACCGAGACAGAGGACGTGTTCCGCGCCAAGTCGTTCACCGAGAAGCCCGACCGCGAGTTCGCACGCTTCTTCATGGAGAGCGGCGAGTTTTTCTGGAATACGGGTATGTTCCTCTCCAACGCGGTGTTCCTGCGCACCTGCTTCCGCGAGATCTTGCCCCCGGTGTTCGACCATATCACCTCGCAGCAGAACCTCACGCTCGAGGAGGAACTCAAGTTCGTGGCCGAATACTTCCCCGTGTTCCCCAACATCTCCATGGACCACGGCATTCTGGAGAAGTCGGACAAGGTGTATGTGATGAAATGCGACTTCGGATGGGCCGATCTGGGCATGTGGCACTCGGTCTACGAGGCCATGAGCAATGTGGGGACCGACAACGTGCTGCTCGACTCGGACGTGGTGATGGAAAACTGCCACGGCAACATCGTGAAATTGCCCAAGGGAAGGCTCGGCGTGTTCTGCGGACTCGACAACTTCATCATCGCTGAGCATGGCAACGTGCTCTTCATCTGCAAGAAGGAGGACTCTTCGGCTCTTGTGCGCAAACTGAACAACGAGGTGCAGATAAAGAAGGGGGAAGAGTACGTATGAAAAGATTAAAAATTAAAGATGAAAGATGAAAAATTAAGATGGGAGAATGAGAAGGCCGGCGCATCTGCGATGCGAAGTTAGAAATTCTCATAATTATCATAATTTCTCAACTAATATTTCACATACATCAAGCGTCTTGATGAAGGAGGTGTTGATGCGATAAAAAGAAAATTTCTGAAAATTTCTGATAATTTCTTTCAATGTCATTATGAGCAATTATGAGCATTATGGGAATTTCTTTCAGACTCTGCACCGTTTAGAGCCCCTTGGTAAGGGGCGGCTATAATGCAGGGATAAAAAAATGATCATCGAGAACCGTCCCCGATGATCATTTCTTTATATGTGCTCACACCTTAGAGCTTCTGAAACTCGGCGTAGATGCGGGCGGCGGCGTCGGCCATCTCGTCGGCGCTCAGCTGCAGCTTCGGATTGCTGAACAGCATGTCGCGCTCGCTCTGCATGGGCACCAGGTGGATGTGGGCGTGGGGCACCTCAAGACCCAGCACCGCCATGCCCACCTTCACACAGGGGAAGGCGCGCTTGATGGCGATGGCCACCTTGCGGGCAAACTGATGGTAGCGGGCGGTCTCGGCCTCGTCCATGTCGAAAATGTAGTCTACCTCGCGGCGGGGAATCACCAGGGTGTGACCCTTCACCAGCGGGTTGATGTCGAGAAAAGCGTAGAACTCATCGCTCTCGGCGCATTTGTAGCTCGGTATCTCACCGGCGGCTATTCTGCTGAATATATCGGCCATGGCAGTAGGGGTTAAGGGTTAGGCAATGGAGATGTTGTCGATACGCAGGTGTATGGTGCCGCGCGGTATCTTGATTTCCACCTCGTCGCCCACCTTCTTGTTCAGGAGGCCCTGGGCTATCGGGGTCTTGATGCTTATCTTGCCGGCGCGCAGGTCGGCCTCGTTCTCGCTCACAATGGTGTAGGCCATCTTGGCGTTGGTGGCCAGGTTGGTCATCTCCACCTTGCAGAGTATCTGCACCGTGTCGGCGCTCAGGCGCGAGGTGTCCACAATCTTGGCCTCGGCCAGTGTCATCTTCATCCGGTTTATCTTGTCCTCCAGGTGAGCCTGGGCCTCCTTGGCGGCGTCGTACTCCGAATTCTCACTCAGGTCGCCCTTGTCGCGGGCTTCGGCGATGGCGGCCGAGGCTTTCGGACGCTCCACCGATTCAAGTCTTTGCAGTTCGGCCACAAGCTTGTCGTAGCCTTCTTGTGACATGTAGGTCATAATCTTCTTATTTTATATTGTTGTTGTTTTTTTATTCCGCTGATGCAAAAAAAGTAGAAATCCCGACAGTCGTAGTGTCGGAATTCCTCTATATCTTGCTCTCGTGTGTCGGTTTTCTGCTTCGGGATGCTTGCAGCGCGCCTCTTCGACCGTTGCCGAAGGCGTGAGCTGCATATTGTTTTTCCTGGCATTCTATATGGCAGATGTGCAGCCCATTAAAGCTTGTCTTTTGCAAAAAAAAGTGCAAGTCGAGCGCAAAAGAGCTTGCTCATTTTGCCGAGATGCAGCTTATTTTCTGCAAAGGTAAATCAAATTTCCCAAACCCACAATTTTTTCCACAAAAAAGTGATGTTTTTTGTAGATTATTGCTACTTTTGCAACATCTAATTATATTTATACTAAACACATACCTTATGTTGACCGAAACTGAGCGGAAAGCCATGCTCGAACTGCTCCACAAACAGGTGGTGCCCGCCGTGGGATGCACCGAACCGGCCTGTGTGGCGCTCTGTGTGGCTAAAGCCACCGAAATGCTCGGCGCGCTGCCCGAAAAAATAGAAGTGGCGCTGAGTGCCAATATCTTGAAAAACGCCATGGGTGTGGGCATACCCGGCACCAACATGATAGGACTGCCCATCGCCATCGCGCTCGGCGCCATCGCCGGCAAGTCCGACTACCAGCTCGAAGTGCTCAAGGACATCGATGCCGCCGCCGTGCAGCGCGGACGCGACTACATAGCCGAAAAACGTATTTATATCTCGCTCGAGGAGAACGCCCCCGACAAACTCTATGTGCGGGTGAACTGCCAGGCCGAAGGCCGGCACACCGAGGCCGTGATAAGCGGCGAGCACACACGCTTCGTACGCCTGGTGCGCGATGGCGAGGTGCTGCTCGACAAACCGGCCTGCCGCGCCGAGGCCGCCGACGAGCAGTGCCACTGTGAGCTCACCCTGCGCAAGGTGTTCGAACTGGCCACCACGACGCCCCTCGACGACCTGCGCTTCATTCTCGAGGCCAAGAAACTCAACGAGCGCGCTGCCGCCGAAGGACTGCGCGAGAACTACGGCCACCAACTGGGCAAGACGCTCTGCAGTCCGCTGGGCCGGGGCGTCATGGGCGAGAGTATCTTCTCCAAAATACTCTCCTACACCAGCTGCGCCTGCGACGCACGCATGGCCGGCGCCATGATACCCGTGATGAGCAACAGCGGAAGCGGCAACCAGGGCATCTGCACCACCATGCCCGTGGTGGTGTTCGCACAGGAGAACCACAACACCGAGGAGGAGCTGATACGGGCCCTCGTGCTCAGCAACCTCACCGCCATCTATGTGAAACAGCACCTGGGCACCCTCTCCGCACTCTGCGGATGCGTGGTGGCCAGCACAGGCAGCAGCTGCGGCATCACCTACCTCATGGGCGGCAACTTCGAGCAGGTGTCGTATGCCGTGAAGAACATGATAGCCAACCTGACCGGCATGATATGCGACGGCGCCAAACCCAGCTGCGCCCTCAAACTCACCTCGGGCGTGAGCACCGCCGTGCTCAGCGCCATGCTCGCCATACAACACAAGTATGTGCTCTCCGTAGAGGGCATCATCGACGACGACGTGGACCAGAGCATACGGAATCTCACCGAGATAGGAAGCCAGGGCATGGACGTGACCGACCGCTTCGTGCTCGACATCATGACCCATAAGCACAACCATTGACAACCAACCTTTTTACAACCGACAATATGAGGACTCTATTCAAAAACTGGATGCTCACCCTGTTCCTGATGAGCGTCAGCGCCGTCGCCATGGCGCAAATGGAAATGCCCGTGAAGTTCACCGCCTCGCAAAAGCAGAACTCGCCCGAAGAGGTGGTCGTCTCCTTCAAGGCTTCTATCGACAAGGGATGGCACGTCTATTCCACCGGACTCCCCGCCGACGGACCCACATCGGCCGAACTCGTCACCGAAGTGGCCGAGGGCGCACAGCCCGTGGGCAAACTGACCCACATCGGCAAGGAAATAAGCGAGGATGACCCCATCTTCGGCATGAAACTGCGCTTCTTCGAAAACAATGTCACCTTTCAGCAGAAATACAAAATAACCGGTAAGACCTACCGCATAAAGGGCTACCTGAACTACGGCGCCTGCAACGACGAGATGTGCATGCCCCCCTCGACCGTGGAGTTCGACTACAAGGGCAACGGGCCCACCGACGCTCCGGCGCCGGAACCCGCCAAGGAGGAGGAGAAAACCGCTGAGGCAGCTACGGCCGACACCGTGCCCGCAGCGTTGGCGGCCGCCGACTCGGCCGCTCTGGCCACACCCGACTCAACCCTCACCGCCGACGGCAACCACTGGTGGACCACCTCGGTGGACGAACTGAAAAACCTGAACGGAGGCAACATCAGCGACCGCTCCTGGATCTATATCTTCCTCATGGGACTGCTCTACGGACTCCTGGCCGTGTTCACCCCCTGCGTGTGGCCCATCATCCCCATGACCGTGAGCTTCTTCCTCAAACGCAGCAAAGACAAGAAACAGGGCATCAAGGATGCCATCACCTACGGTATCTCCATCATCGTAATCTACCTGGCGCTGGGACTGCTCGTCACCGCCCTCTTCGGCGCCGACACACTCAACAACCTGGCCACCAACGCCGTGTTCAACATCTTCTTCTGCCTCCTGCTCGTGGTCTTCGCTCTCTCCTTCTTCGGATGGTTCGAACTCACACTGCCCTCGTCGTGGACCGACAAGGTGGACAGCAAGGCCTCCTCTACCAGCGGACTGCTCTCCATCTTCCTCATGGCCTTCACACTCACCCTCGTGAGCTTCTCCTGCACTGGACCCATCATCGGACTCCTGCTCGTGGAGACCACTACCTCGGGCAACTGGATTGGACCGGCCATCGGCATGCTCGGATTCGCCATCGCACTGGCACTGCCCTTCACCCTCTTCGCCCTCTTCCCCTCCTGGCTCAAACAGGCACCTAAGTCGGGCGCATGGATGAACACCATCAAGGTGGTGCTCGGATTCATCGAACTGGCCTTCGCACTCAAGTTCTTCTCCGTGGCCGACCTGGCCTACGGATGGCGGCTCATGGACCGCGAGGTCTTCCTCGCCCTCTGGATAGCCATCTTCTTCCTGCTCGGACTCTATCTCATAGGCCACCTCAAGTTCCAGAGCGACGAGGGACGCGACAAACCCATGCCCGTGCTCTGCATCATGCTCGGACTCGTGTCGTTCGCCTTCTCCATCTATATGGTGCCCGGACTCTGGGGCGCTCCCTGCCGCGCCGTCAGCGCCTTCGCACCGCCCCTCTACACGCAGGACTTCAACCTCAACACCAAGGAGGTGCGCGCCGCCTACACCGACTATGAGGAGGGCATGCGCGCCGCCATGCAGAAGGGCAAGCCCGTGATGCTCGACTTCACCGGATTCGGATGCGTCAACTGCCGCAAGATGGAGATAGCCGTGTGGACCGACCCCACCGTGGCCGACAAACTGAACAACGACTATGTGCTCATCTCCCTCTTCGTCGACGACAAGACACCGCTGCCCAAACCCATCGAGGTGGAGTACAACGGCAAGAAGCGCACCCTGCGCACCATAGGCGACAAGTGGAGCTATCTCGAGGAAATGAAGTTCGGCTACCTCACACAGCCGCTCTATGTGCTCGTAGACAACGACGGCAACCCGCTCGGACCTTCCTTCAGCTACAAGGAGGATGTGCCGGAGTATATGAACTTCCTCAACACCGGACTCAAAAACTTCAAAAACAGGGAGTGAATTGTAGCCCGATGATTGACATAAGTCAAGAATAAGGGTAAAAAATACAATTATTCCGATAAATGCTTGCACGATGCAGAGATATACCGTATCTTTGCATCGTGTTTTTCATAGTATTAGATTTAAGGTTAACAAGGTTGGGACTCAGCGGAGTCCTTTTTTTGTTTCCAGAGGGTACGAAAACCACTGCCGCCACTGCTTTTTTTGACACAAAATAAGCGGATATTCAAAAAATAACCGTAATTTTGCATCCTATGCCGCAGGAACAATCTGCCATCCGACAGCGCGAAAGGCTGAAAACCGATGAACCCAAGCGTTACAGTGTGGTCATACACAACGATGACTTCACCACCATGGACTTCGTGGTCATGGTGCTCAAACTCGTGTTCTACAAAAGTGACCTCGAGGCCGAGAAGCTCATGCTCAAGGTGCATCATGAGGGAAAAGCCGTGGCCGGGGTCTATACCTACGACATCGCAACGTCGAAAGTGGCGAAGGCCACCAAGATGGCACGCGAGGAGAACTTCCCCCTGCGGTTCACCGTGCAACCCGAATAACTTCATACTAAAATAACTGATATGCCCGACCTTTCTTTCTCCATGCCTGTTGTGGAGGTGCTCAACGAATGCTCCGACATCTGCACCGCACGTCACCACGAATTCGAGACTCCTGAACACCTGCTCCTGGCGCTGCTGAGGCAGGACCTCTTCTGCGAGGCCTACGAAAGCTGCGGCGGCAACACACAAAAGCTCGAAGAGGCACTCAACGACTATCTCGACACACTCGACACGCTGCCCGAAGATGTGGAAAGCCCGTGCAACCCTTCCGTGCAGTTCTCCCAGGTGATATCAATGGCCTACGACCAGCTGCTCTACTCCAACGCCGAGGCCATCGAGGTGCCGCACATCCTGCGCGGACTCCTCACGCTCAAAGACTCCATGGCGGTTTACCTGCTCGAAAGGGAAATGAGGGAGGACCTGCCCTTCTTCTTCGCCGAGGTGGTGAGATTCTACGACTTTGACCTTGTCAACGAGGACATCGACATCGAGGCCGTCGCCAACGGTGGGGCCCGAGGTGAGGCCCACGGTGAGAAGGCCGAGTGGAGGAGTCTGGTGACCTGCCTCAACGACCATCTCGACGAGAGCCATCCGCTCATAGGGCGCGAGGCCGAACTGGAGCGCACCATACAGGTGCTGTGCCGCAAATACAAGAACAACCCGCTCCATGTGGGAGAGCCGGGCGTGGGAAAGACTGCCCTCGTCTACGGATTGGCGGCACGAATCGAGAAGGGAAAGGTGCCCAAGCGGCTCAAGGGAGCACGTATCTACCTGCTCGACCTGGGCACACTCCTGGCCGGAACACAGTTCAGGGGCGACTTCGAGAAACGCATGAAGATGGTGATGGACGGTCTGCTCTCCGAACCCAACGCCATCGCCTATATCGACGAAATCCACAACCTGGTGGGCGCCGGACAGACCGGCGAGGGCTCCATGGACGCCTCGAACATGCTCAAACGCTATCTCGAGGACGGACGCATCCGGTTCATCGGCAGCACCACCTACCAGGAGTTCAACCGCTACTTCGCCAAGAGCCGCGGCATGGTGAGGCGGTTCCAGCAAATCGACATCCCGGAGCCCAGCCAGGAGGAGGCCGTAAGCATACTCGAGGGACTGAAAGAGGGCTTCGAGCAGTTTCACGGCGTGACCTACGCCGAGGGGACCATGCAGCAGGCCGTGAGCCTGAGTGCCAAGTATATCAACGAGCGGTGCCTGCCCGACAAGGCCATCGACCTCATCGACGAGGCGGGGGCTTATGCCGCCATCCACGCCAGAAAGAGCAAGAAGTTGGTGGACAAGGCGCTCATCAGCGAGGTGCTTGCCAAGGTGTGCAAGGTGGAGATGCTGGCCGACCACGACGACGACAACGCCATGCTCTCCACACTGGAACTCCGCGTGAGCTCGGAGATCTTCGGACAGGACATGGCCGTGAAACAGGTGGTGGAGGCCGTGCAGATGGCGAAGGCCGGACTCACCGACGAGGACAAGCCGATGGCCAGCCTCCTCTTCGTGGGACCCACCGGCGTGGGAAAGACCGAGGTGGCACGCGTGCTCGCCAAGGAAATGGGTGTGCAGCTTGTGAGGTTCGACATGAGCGAGTATACCGAGAAACACACCGTGGCCAAGCTCATCGGCTCGCCGGCAGGCTATGTAGGCTATGAGGACGGCGGACTGCTCACCGACGCCATACGGAAGACACCCAACTGCGTGCTCCTGCTCGACGAGATAGAGAAGGCGCACAGCGATATCTACAACATACTGCTGCAGGTGATGGACTATGCCAAACTGACCGACAACAAGGGCAACAAGGCCGACTTCCGCAATGTGGTGCTCATCATGACATCGAATGCGGGAGCACAGTATGCCGCACAGGCCTCCGTGGGCTTCGGCGACAAGGTGCCGGCCGGCGAGGCCATGCTGCGGCAGGTGAAGAAGACCTTCAAGCCGGAGTTCATCAACCGTCCTCGAAAAGAAGCTGTACCAGCTGGAATCTCTGCTCGCCGCCAAAAAGGTGAGCCTGACGCTCAGCCAACCGGCCCGCGAGCTGTTGCTCGAAAAGGGTTTTACACGAGAGTATGGCGCACGCGAGATAGACCGCGTGGTGGGCAGGATGCTCAAGCCGCTCCTCATGCGAGAAATCCTCTTCGGACGCCTGCAGCAGGGCGGCGAGGCCTTCGTGGGGGTAGAGGACGGCGAACTCCGCCTGGAAAAGGTGAAAGAGCCTGCGGCCGATGCCGAAAATACCGCTCCCAAAAAGAGAGGCAGAAAACCCAAAACAGCCAAAGGTAAAGAGTGAACGCTATGATTGTATGTCTTGACGAGGATATTTGGTTTCCGAGTCCCTATCTGGGCGACAAAAACGGGTTTTTTGCCGCTGAAGGCGACCTCTCAGAGCCGCGCCTCATGCTGGCCTATGCCAACGGCATCTTTCCCTGGTATGCCTACAAGAAGGAAACCATCTACTGGTGCTGCCCCTTAGAGCGGTATGTCATCCTGCCGCACCAGGTGCATGTGTCGCACTCCATGCGCACGCTTTTCAACAAGAAGTTCCTGCGCGTGGTCTTCGACGGCGACTTCGTGGGGGTGCTCAACCAGTGCCGCTTCGTAAACGGACGCGACGGGGAGGAGAACGCATGGCTCGGACAGCACATCGTAGACGCCTACCTGCCGCTCTTCAACAAGGGCATGGCCCACTGCGTGGAGGTGTTCGACGGCGACGAGCTCATAGGCGGCCTCTACGGCACACAGATATCCAATGAGGTGTTCGTGGGCGAGAGCATGTTCTCGCTACAGCCCAGCGGCAGCAAGGTGGCCCTCATAGCCCTGGCCCGGCGGCTGGCCGAACAGGGCACAATAATAATCGACTGCCAGTGCCATACACCGCACTTGCAGTCGATGGGGGGCAGGTACATGCCCTACAGCGAGTATATCGGCGTGCTGCACGCCAACCCCAAGGTGGCGGCCATCACGAGATATGGGGCCAACGGATTCCTCTATCTGGACCAGGGACCGCAGCGGTGCCTGAACGACCGTTTCCTATTGCCTCATGACGAGTAGTCCTTGGCTTCCCGGATTGGAAGCCAAGGACCGCCGGCTCAGCCTATGAGCCGCTCAAAATAGACGATTATTTCTTCCCATGTCTTGAAATCGCTGCTCCGCCACTCGATGGTGGTGCCCAGAAATTCGTCGCACGGCGCGTCGGCCACCAGGAAGTCGCCATACAGCAGATGGCGCTGGTTGGTGAATATCACGCGGTCGTGGGCCGGCGAGTCGTAGTAGGCCACGGCCTGCCGTATCACCTCCTCGGGATACGACGGGTGGTTGGTGGGCGAGGGTGCCACGATATACACTTGGTAGTTTTCCTGCAGTTGCAGGAAGGCTTTCTGCGCACTCGCCGTGGCGGCGCCGTGGCTGTCGACCAGGGTCTCGATGCCGATGAAGATGACCGGCCGCTCACGGTGGGCCTGCAGGTCGTCGATGCGGCGGATGAGGGGCAGCAGATTGTGGGTGAAGATGTGGTCGTTCATGCGGTGCCCGCCATGGAAATGGGCGGCCTGCGGATAGTGGCTGCAGAATAGGTCGAAGGTGTCTACCAGGTCGTCCTCATCGCCGAAGAGGCCCCACACGCGGCGCTGCTCGTCGGACGTGACACCGCTGAAGTTTTGCTCCGTGCAGGCTTTGTACTCTTTCTGAAGGGCTTTGTCGACAAAGAATTTCTGCACACCGTCTTTGCGGGGGCTGAAAAATTCCTGCTGTCCCATCATGCCGTGCGAGGCCATCGTGTCGGCTATCTGGAAGGCGGGGTTCACCACGATGCGGTCGTAGCCGTAGAGCTGCTCGGTATACATGCCGCCCATCGAGGTGCCGATGATGAGGTCGGGGTGATGGGTGTCGCAGAGACGGCGAAGCAGGTCCATGGCCTCGGCGGGGTGCAGGGGCAGGTCTTCGGCTATGATGTTGGCGGCGGGCAGCATGGTGCGCAGCCGCCCAGCTGTGCCCGACTGGGCGGAGGAGGCAAAACCATGCACATACATGATGGTTTTGCCTGCCATGAGAAGGGGATAGGGCATATCTTTTACTGAATAATCTGAATAATCGGAGGTTGCTTCTATTTTTTATCCTTGGGCTTGGAGGCCAGACCGTCCAGGCCGTCGACATTGATGTTGCGGGTGGTCTTGGCCTCGATGGTGCCGGCGCGCATGATATCGGCCATGTCTACGCCCGTGGCGCTCTGCAGCACGTCGAAGGCCTGCTTGATGGCCACCGGCACATTGCCCGAGAGGGTGGATATGCCGTTCTGGCCCTCGCCGCCGCTGTATATCTTCACGTCCTTGATGGCGCTGATGGGCTTGGCCACATTCTCCACTATCTGCGGAAGCACCTCAATCATCATCTGGGCGATGGCGGCGTTGTTGTACTTCTTGTAGGCCTCGGCCTTCTTGTCCATGGCCATGGCTTCGGCCTCACCTTTCTTCAGAATGGCGTAGGCCTCGGCCTCGCCCTTCGCCTTGATACCCTGGGCCTCCTGCTCCAGCTGGTAGCGGGTGGCGTCGGAGGCGGCGTTCTGGGCCAAGGCGCGCTGCTCGGCCTCGTAGCGCTGGGCCTCGGCCACACGCTTGCGCTGCTCCAGGTCGGCCTCGGCGTTTTTCTGAATCTGGTATTTGTCGGCATCGGCCTTCTTCTCCACCTCGGCGGAGAGCTGGTTCTGGCGTATCTCAATCTGCTCGCGCGAGAGTATCTGCTCGCGGCGGGTGCGCTCAATCTGCGCTTCCACCGTCTTGATGTTGATGGTCTTCTGCTGCTCCTGCTGCTGGATGGCGTAGGCGGCGTCGGCATCGGCCTGGGCCGTGTCGGCCTGCTGTTTCAGGGCGGCGCGCTTCAGGGCAAGGTCGTTGTTCTTGATGGCGATGGCGGTGTCGGCGTCCACACGGGCGTCGTTGGCCTCCTTGTCGGCGTGGGCCACCTGTATCTTCACGTCGCGCTCGGCGTTGGCGCGGTTGATGGAGGCGTCTTTCTTGATCTTGGCCGTGTTGTCGGCACCCAGGTCATGGATGAGGCCCTCCTTGTCGGTCACGTTCTGGATGTTGCACGATATCACCTCGATGCCCAGCTTGCTCATGTCGGGCGAGGCTTTCATCATCACCTGGTCGGAGAAGCCGTCGCGGTCGGTGTTGAGCGAGCGCAGGTCGAGCGTGCCGATAATCTCACGCATATTGCCCTGCAGCGAGTCCTGCAGCTGCTGTGCTATCTCGGCCGGAGTCATATTGAGGAAGTTCTTGGCGGCCAGGCGGGTGCCCTCGGAGGTGGGGGTGACGCGTATCTTGGCCACGGCGTCTACATCTACGTTGATGAAGTCGTTGGTGGGCACGCTCTCCTCGGTCTTGATGTCGACGGTAATCTGTCCGAGATACACCTTGTCGAGGCGCTCGAGGAAGGGGATGCGGAATCCGCCGGAGCCGATGAGCACGCGGGGCTCTCTGCTCAGACCGGAGATGATGAAGGCGTAGGAAGGCGGTGCCTTGACATA
>ONMI01000032.1 GCA_900318915.1 uncultured Prevotellaceae bacterium
ACAACGAAGGTAGGAAGATTAATCCGATTAAGCAAATATTTTCATAATGTTTTGCTTATGCGTGGCTGTCGCCACGCAATCTCGCTGCAAACGTAGAGAGAAATCCGTAGTTAACTCTAAATATCAGATGAATCAGAGAAATCCGTAGTTTAATTCTAAATATCAGATGAATCAGAGAAATTCGTAGTTTAATTCTAAATATCAGATAAATCAGAGAAATCCGTAGTTTAAATATAAAATCGGTCATTAGGGCGACATTCTTATGATGTCATTCCTAATGACCGATTCGGGTTAAGAGGGAGAGGCCCTTTTAGTTGGCAGCCACTTTGTATCCCCAGATGGTGACACCGGTGGCGCTGCGGAGAGCGGTGAAGCAGGGAGCCTTTTCGTTTTTGGGCTCCAGGGTCTGCTCAATCATCACACCCTTGTACTCCTGACCGATGTTGATAGTGATATAAGAGGTGCCCTCCTTGACCGACCACTTGCCGTTGATCTTCTCGCCGGTGATGGTGCCATCCGCATTGAGCGTGATATCCTGCGGCGAAGCAAACGCCTTGGTGGTGTGGTCCAATTTGTAGTTGTGCACCAGCAGTTTGTAATTGCCAGGGATGTCGGCCGTGGCAATCTTCTGCTTGGCGGCGATATCCGCGCTCTTTATGCGCTCGCCCGTATACTCGAAGGGAGCAGCGACCAGCCAACCATCCTCGTTCTGGAAGACCTGGTGCACACGCACCTCGTGGCCCTCGCCCAGATTCTGGAAGCGCGTATGGTAGACGAGATAAGTGCGTCCGTCGTCAGCAGCGATGATGCTGTTGTGGCCCTGCGAGCGCTCGCCATAGTTGCCCACCGTCTGGTAGCCCCAGTTGGAGTAAGCACCGAAGATATTGACACCCCGGTTGTTGTCGTTCTCCTTGGGACCGAAGTTGAGCAAATACTGGCTGAAGACAGCCGGGTCGTTCTTGGCGTCGAGGTACGGACCGTCGGGGTTCTTGGAGCGGAACACACGCATCTGGTAACCACCATTGTTGTAATCGCTGGGATTACCACCGGCAGCCAGACCGCCATACGTCATGAAGAGGAAGTAGTAGCCCCCGATATACTCGATATAGGAAGCCTCGCCCGACACATAGTAGCCACCGGCGATTTTCTTGCCGAAATACGGGTCGACGGTGATACCGTCGCCATTACCTGTGAGGGTGTATTCCACATCATAGTCGCGCAGACCCGTCTCCTCGTTGAGCTCCAGCATCCAGATGCCGCCGCTCCATGAGCCGTAAGACATCCACAGTTTGCCGTTCTCATCATAGAACACGCAGGGGTCGATGCAGTTGGGATAGCGGTTGCCCCAGCGGTTGCCCGTTGCATAACGAGAGGGCAGCTTGTCCTGTGTGCCCAGCACGAGTTCGAGGTCGGTATCCTTATACGCCGTTCCCGAGTAGAAGCCGCTGATTACGACAGGAGCCTGATAGCGGTACGGACCCGAGATCTTGTCGGCCGTAAGCATGATGATGCTCGAATACCAAGCATCGCCATTGATGCTGAGGTACATACACCACTTGTTCATCGACTTGTTGTAGATGACATCCGGTGCCCACATGTTGCCGTCGACCGAGTAGTTGTTGCTGCCCCGTTTGGACCATGCGAACGCATTGAACTTAGGCAGGTCGACCTCTACTCCACCCTTCTTCACCTTGACGACAGCCGGTGAGGTGAACGCGTCCGCATTGGCCGCGTTGTTGCTGGTGGCCGTCTGCCAGGGAGCGGTGAAAGGAATCCAGGTCATCATGTTGGTGGAACGAGCAGCCGCACGGTGCGAGCCGAAGATGTAGTAGTTGCTTGTGGACGGCTCCCACACGACGCTCGGGTCGTGGACGCTGACGCGCTTGAGGGCCTCAGGACCTTCCGTCTGCTCCTCCTCGCCGCCCGTGTCGGCAGTGGTGGTGAAGGACACATCGTCGGAATACTTGATGCCGGCGCTGGTCTGTCCGTAGCCCCTCACATGGTAAGTGGTGGACGGTTCAAGGCCAGAGAGCGAGATGTTCATATCGGCCGAGGAGCCCGTTATTTTCTGGTCGTTGACCGTAGGATTCGGCGCCTTGCCGTAGCACAGTCCGCGGGCCACGATTGCCGTGCCCTTGACCGAGAGCGAGACGGTGGCCGAAGAAGACGAGACATTGGAGACAACCGGTGTAGTGACGGAGAGGTCAGGTGTAGACCCGCCGCCGCCTCCCGGCTCATCGCCGTCGTCGTCGCTGCCGCAGGCCACCGTGAGGAGGCCTGCGCACAGGAGACAAAACAGTCTAGAAAGTTTTCTCATATCTCAAGATACCTATTCGAAGATGATATGGCTGTTGTCGATGGTGAATCGGAAGTAGAGGTTGTCGCCATCGATGGGGCTGATGCCGATGTAATCCTGGGTATAGGTTACGCCGTCGTTGCCCACCATGACCGCCTTCACGTCGGCCGAGCCGCCCTTGTTGGTGACCGATACGGTGACGAGGGCATCGTCCATAGCCTTGAGCCATGTAGGCCAGTCGGCCTGTCCGCCGCTCGGTGTGCAAGCACCGTAGCAGTCGCCCCAACCAAAGTTGTCGGCACGCACCACAGCATACTCAGAGTTGTCCTCGCGTGTGAGCACCACGCAGAAGTTGTTCCAGTTGCTGGCGCCGGAGGTATAGTTTCTGAAGCGGGTAGCGAAGGTCTTGCCAACGGGCACCTGCATCATGGTGGAGTGAGCCTCCCAGAACGGAGTGGTGTTGTCCTCATTGCCCACCACGTCGTCGAACTCGATGTGGCTGTTGTCGATGGTGAAGCGGAAGTAGAAGTCGTTGGGATCGACCGTGTTGATGCCCTTGTACTCCTGGGTGTATGTGACACCGTTGTTACCCACCATGACAGCCTTGACATCGGCCGTACCGTCGCCATTGTTGGTGACATACGTGGTGACCTTGGCGCCGTCCATGGCAGCGCGCCACTCATCCCAATTGGCTTCAGCATTGGTGGTGTGTGTGCAGGCATCGTAGCCCGTGCCCCAACCATAGTTGTCGGCGCGCACCACAGCATACTCCGTATTGTCGGCCTTGACGAGCACGACGCAGAAGTTGTTCCAGTTGGCTCCACAGCTCGAGTAGTTGGTGAAGTTGCTGACGAAGGTCATGCCCGGTTCCACCTTGATATTATCGGAGTGAGCCTCCCAGAACTTAGAGCTGTTGTCGGAGTTACCGATGCACTTGTACATCTTGTCGACCACCTCGAAGTCGGCGGTGGCGATGACCGGCTGAGCGCAGTACTCACCCTTATAGCTCTTGTTATAGACAGCGATGAGGGTCTTCTTGCCCAGTTCGGTGAAGTTAGGAATAGCCTGGAACTGGAGTTCGTCGGCATTGACGGTCTTGGAGACAGCCTGCTCGAACTCGACCGTAGCGGTGACATTCTTCATAGCCTCGTTGAGCTCGACACCCTGGAGCACCTTCTTGGGCACGCTGTTGAGCGTCATGGACACCGGCTGCTTGTCCTCTGCCGAGGTGAATCCGCCAATCGGCTCGATGTTGGACTGGAGGAAGTTGATGTAAGAGCCCTCGGGCACGATGAAGCAGCGGATGGTGGTATTGGAAGCATCGGCATTGAGGTTGGGCAGTGCCGACTTGGCCGTATACGTCTTGGTGACGGTACCGTTGGTCATTCTCACGACGAAGGCATTGGGATTGGAGCGGTCGACGGTGAGCACCACCCTACCCCCGAGTTTGTCGACACCGGCGTCGGTATCGGTGCCGAAGGTAAGATTACTCTCCACTAATGAGCGGTCGATATAGTTGCCCCACTCAGAGTTGCCGCTGGGCTGGTTGTCGTAGCGGATTGCGCCATACTCCAAATAGTTGGCAGCGCCACGGTCCTCATCGTTGGTGAGGATGAGTGCGAAGTTCTTATACGTATTGGAAGCGCTGGGATTGATGGTGAGGTTGAAGATAGCATTCCACACCTGGCCGTCGGGAATCTGATAATACTTAGAGAAGGCAGCCCACCATCCGGTAGAGAAGTCGGTAGCTCCTACGGTATACACATCCTCTTCCATGCCTTCGAGTTCCGGCTCATCGCTGCCCTGTTTGGCATTGGCAATAGAGTCGGCCCTGGAGGAGAGCCAGTCGGGAGAATCCACTCCGAAGAGGTCGCCTCCCTCGCAGCCGGTAAGAACCATGGCTCCCATAGCGGCAGCGAAGCATACAGCTGCTAATTTATTTAGATTTCTCATAATCTGTTATTGTGAAATTAAAGGTTTTAGTTATCTTATTTGCTCAAGTCGACTACAGGGTGAACGGTCCAACCATTCTGCTGGAAGTAGGCCGAGTTGTCGGTACCCTCGTTGGCCGAGTTGCCCCTGAGGTTGGGGTTGTCGTTGAGAGTGCCCTGATAGATAGGCAGGAACTCATGTCCCGGGAGGTAAGTATCATAAGAGCTCTTGAGCTCACTGTCGTTAGCGATGTCGGCATAGTTGACAGGCTCTTTCACCCGTGAGCGGTCAGTAGTACGGCGGAAGGTGCCATGCTGCTTGATCTGGAGCAGACGGTCGGCGGAGTAGAAGAATCCCCAGCGGATGAGGTCGAATCCACGTCCGAACTCGCAACCGAACTCCTTAGGACGCTCCACATTGGCAATCTGCTCGAAGAGTTTGTCGCGAGAGTTGAAGTCGGCGAGGCGGAGCGGAGCGAGGTTTGCGCGGGTGCGCACCTGGTTGATCCAGTCGATGGCCTGCTGTGTAGGACCGTTGACCTCGTTCTCGCACTCAGCAGCGCGGAGGAGCACATCGGAGTAGCGCATCATGCGGAGGTTGATACCGCAGTGCAGACCGGTAACCACCTTTTCGTAGAGTCCGGTGCGGAGGTTGGTGTTCTTGGCGATGGGCAGACCACCGTAGTTGTTGTTGGTCACCACATTCTCGGTGGCGCTCATAGGAGTAGCGTAGCACATGTTTCCATACTCGAAGCCGTCCCATTCGGGCTCATAGGTACCGATGGTCCAGTAGAGGCGCGGGTCGAGGCTACCGTTGACGGTGCGCTCAGCCTTGAAGAGGTTGTAGAGCCAAGGCGAAGCGGAGAGGTCTGCCCATCCGCCGAAGTCGCCAGGACCGAAGTTGGACTCGATGGCGTGTCCCTGTGTAGCGTTGGCACTGGTGTTGACCGGTGTCCACTCATCGTCGGTGCCCTGTGTGCCATAGTCGAGGAACTGCACCTCGAAGAGGCTCTCGGCATTGTTCTCAAACTCAGGACCCTCGCGGAAGTTGTCGCCGTAGTTGGCCATGAGGCTGTAGGAGCCATACTGCTGGTTGATGATAGCCTTGAGCACGGTGAGCGCCTCGCTGTACTTATGGCGCACCATGAGTGTGCGGGCATAGTAGCCAGCTGCAGCGCCCTTGGTGGCACGTCCCTTGGCCCACTCGCCGCCCTCGTCGCGTGAAGGCAGGAGGTTCATAGCCTCGGTGAAGTCGGCCTCGACCTGTGTGAGCACATCGTCGTAGGAGCTGTTCTCGGAGTAGAGTCCGTCGAGTGTAGAATAGCTGTTATAGTCGGTGATGAGCGGCGGGTTCTGGTAGTAGCCGGCCAGGTTGTAGTAAGCCAGTCCGCGGATGAAGAGCGCCTGTCCCTTGATGCGGCGGAACTGCTCGGTGAGGGCGGCATCGTCCTCTCCGCACTTGGTGATGACATAGTTGCACACATTGATGGTATAATACCAGTCGCGCCATGACCACTGACAGATTTCGTCGGTGATGGGGTCGTTGAGTTCGTCGAACGGCTGATACCAAACCTGTGAGGAGTTCCACACCTCGTCGCCGCGGCACACATCGATGTTATAGCCCACGCGTGCGTAGGTACCCTCCATACGGATGTGGTTGTAGCAAGCCACGACGCACTCCTCGAGTTCCTCGGCCACGTTGCCGAAGGTACCCGTGGTCTGCTGGTTGGGGTTGGTGAGATCCAGCTTGTCTTCGCACGAAGTAAGCGTGCTGAGGCCCACTAAGAGAGCCAGTGAAAATTTATATAATTTCATAATATCGTATACTTATATTAAATAAGGTTGTCAGTATATCTTGTCGTGTTTGCCAAATTAGAATGAGAAGAGTATACCAGCCATGAAGCTCTGAGCGCTCGGGAAGGAGCAGAAGTTGTAGCCCGGAGTGAAGGTACCGCCGGCGTAGTCTACATTGTAGCCATCATAACCGGTGAAGGTGAAGAGGTTCTGAGCGGAGACATACACGCGCACGCCCTCTACATAGCCATGGAACCACTTGTCGGGGAAGTTGTATCCCAGTTCGACGTTGGCGATTTTCCAGTAAGCAGCGTTTTGGATTTTGCGCTTGCTGAAGAGGTCGTTCCAAGCCAGTGTGGCATTGTTGGAGTAATAAGTACGGGGCACATTGGAGAGGTAAGTCATACCGTCGTCCGACCAGCGGTTGGCGTCGAGCATGGCCACATCCTTGTTGCCAGGTCCGTAGCAAGAGTTGAGGCTGTTGTAGATATCGTCGGACACATGGTAGTTGAGTGCTCCGAAGGTAGAGATGCTCAGGTCGAAGTTCTTGTAAGCCAGGTGAGCGCTGAGACCGAAGTTGATCTTGGGCAGACCGCTGCCGAGCACTGTCTGGTCGTAAGCATCGATGACACCATCGGGCTCACCGTTAGGACCGCTGATATCCTCATAGAGGCAGTCGCCCACCTGAGCGCCCGGCTGCTTGGCATGGTCGTCGAGGTCGGCCTGTGTGCGTGCGATACCCTGGTATTTCCATCCATAGAACTGGCCCACTTCCTCGCCCACGAAGGTGGCGTAAGCGCCGGTGATGTAGCTCTCGGTACCGAAACCGAGCGAAGTGACCTTATTCTTGAGTGTGCTCAGGTTGGCACTAATCTCATGCTTGAGCGGATGGTCGAAGTTGCGGTATGTAGCGGAGAACTCGAAACCGCTGTTCTCCATAGAAGCAGCGTTCATGGTAACGGAGGTGTTGGCCACACCAGCGCTTGCCGGCACGGGGACATTGTAGAGCAGGTCCTCGGAAGTATTCTTGTACCACTCAGCGGTGAACTCGATGCGGTTGTTGAGGAGAGCGAGGTCGATACCCACGTTGGCCGTCTTCTTCTTCTCCCATGCGATGCGCTCGTTGACGAAGGTGGAGACTGCCGAACCGGTGACCACATTGTTGCCGAAGCTATAGGTCATGTTGTTACGGTTCATGGTAGCGAGGAACTGGTACTCGCCGATGTTCTCATTACCGAGCACACCGTAGCTACCACGGATCTTGAACATATTAATAATGTTGCGGTCGATGGGGAAGAATTTCTCCTTGTCGAAGCGCCAACCCACGGAGACAGAGGGGAAGGTTTCCCAGCGAATGTCCTTGGTGAGTCGGGAGCTACCGTCGCGGCGCACGATGGCCGAGAGGAGGTACTTGCCGTCGAAGTCGTAGTTGAGACGGGCGATATAAGAAGCAAGACCATGCTTGAACTCGGACGAGGAAGCATCGCGTGTTCCGGCATTGTTAATCTGGAGGTAGTAAGGCTCCGGGAAGTTGACACCCCAAGCGGTGAGGTTGTCGGTGGTCTCCTCCTCGTAAGTCTGGCCCACCACCAGGTTGACATGGTGCAGGCCCATGGTGCCGTCGTAAGTAAGCGTATTCTCAATCAGGGCATCAGCATAAGTACGGGTACCCTTTGTGAGTTTCTCATTGCTCTTGTCGAGGTAAACACGGTTGCTCTGAATCCAGGCCGACACCCAAGTGTTGTCCTTGGCGTGCGTCTTGCTGTAAGAGAGGTTGAGTTTGTAGTTGAGGTGATGGTTCTTGCTTTCCAAACCAATCATCTTGAGCAGGTCGACATCGGCCGAGCCGGTAGCCACGAGGCGGTCGACGATGGTGTTGCGGGTGAGCAGGTTGTTGACGAGGAGCGGGTTGGAAGCCGAGATATCGCCGTGGATGGTGTCGTAGTAGACACCGTAGCCATAGGCATCGTAGTTGAAGCTGCTGGCCGAGCCCACTTTGTCGTCGAGCACCCAAGTGTTCTCATCATACGCCTTGATGGTAGGCTGCATGAGGAGCGTGCCGCGGAGCACGTTGGTCACATCGCCGTAGAGGCCCTGTACATACTCAGAAGCATTGGAGAGGCCCATACCGTCCTGGCTGGAGTGCGAGTAGACGAGGCTGGTGCGGAACTTGATGAACTTGGTCTCCATTGTGTTGTTGACGCGGGCCGTGAAGCGCTCGTAGTTAGGACCAGCGCCCTCGAGGGTACCCTTCTGGTTGAAGTAGTCGAGACCCACGTTGTAGGTATTGTTGGCGCTACCGCCGCTGAAGTTGACGTTGTGGTTCTGGCGGATACCCGTCTTGAACACCTCGTCGAACCAGTCGGTGTTGGTAGCATCCTGGAAGACATATCTACCAGCCTCAGCGTCGAAGTGGTATCCACCGGCGAGAGGAGTGGCGGAGTTTTCACAAGCCTTACCGAGGTACTGGCTGTACTGGTTGGCGTCCATCACGTCGTAGACGTTCTTGGAGATGCGGTCGACACCGAAGTAACCCTTGTAGTCGACTTTGAGCGGCTGGTCTTTCTTACCGTTCTTGGTGGTGATGATGACCACACCGTTAGCGGCACGAGAACCATAGATAGCACCTGCGGAAGCATCCTTGAGCACCTGGATGGTAGCGATGTCGTTAGGCGAGAAGTCGCGGATGGTAGTACCCATGGGAACACCGTCGATCACATAGAGCGGAGCGGTGCTTCCGAAGGAGCCTATACCACGGATGCGGACGGCGGGGTCGGCACCCGGCTGACCGTCGGACGTAATCTGCACGCCGGCCACCTTACCCTCGAGCATGGTAGAGATGTTGGAGTTGGAAACACGCTTCATCTCATCGGCGTTGACCACAGAGACCGAACCCGTGAGGTCGGCCTTTTTCTGTGTACCGTAACCCACGACGACCACCTGTTCGAGCACCTGGTTGTCGGACTCGAGCTGAATGGTGCCGAGGATGGCACGACCCTGCACAGCGATTTCCTGGTCCTGGTATCCCACGTAGCTGACCACGAGGACCGCATTGGCCGGAGCATCCAACGAGAAGTTACCGTCGAGGTCGGTCACGGTTCCGGTGCTGGCCCCCTTGACCTGTACAGTAGCTCCAATGAGCGGCTCATTGTCTTGGTCGACGATTTGGCCGCTAACTTTAATAGTCTGATTCTGTGCTATCGCAGCCTGGACTGGAACTGTAGAAGCCACAATTCCCCCCACGACGCTTAAGAAAAGCACCACAGAGAATTTAAATTGTTTAAGCATTGTGAATTGTTTAATAGTTAGAATTATGGTATTGTTAAAGATTTGGTTGCAAAGATAAATATATAAGGTCTATGCATGGTGGACAAATGCGCAAATAAGGTGGACAAAATGCGATTTTTACGAAAATCCGCTCATTTTCACCCTATTTTCGGTGGATTTTTGTCCACCTCCTCATTTTTTTCGATATAGTTGCTCGGGCTCACCCCATAGAGGTTGGTGAAACACCGGGTAAAGTATTTGGGATCATTGAATCCCACCTTGTAGGCGATTTCGGCGATGTTGCGGTGAGCCACATTTTCGACGAGCATTTTGCGTGCCATGTTGAGTCGGTAGTTGCGTATGAACTGCCCCGTGCTGAGTGCCGTCTCCTCGTGCAGGCGTTTAGACACCTGGCTACGGCTCATGCCCACCGCCTCGGCAAACTGTTCGATGCCGAACTCGCTGTTCGAATAATTCTGCTCCATGACCGCCATGGCCTTTTCCATGAACGACATTTTCCGGCGCATGGTATCCTCATTGTCCGCCTCGATGCTACGGTGAATGCTCTGCTGGAGCGACTTGTGCGAGTCGATGATGGTATGGATTTGTGAGAGGAGCTGTTCGGGCGCCTCCGACTCGTCGAGCACCTTTCTGATGGGTGTGAGCAGTTTTTCGGCCTCTTTCCTGCGGAGTCGTTCCACATACCGTCGGTAGGCGATTGAGAGAGCCGCCAGCGCCGCCACGGTGACGAGGAGCAGGAACCACCACGAGCGCCAGAAGTAAGGCGCCACATCGACCAGGATGCTGATGACCTGTCCGTCGGACTTTCCAGGTCCCGTGCATTTCACCTCGAAGGTATAGTTGCCCGCCCTGAGGTTGGTGTATCTGACCGAATGCTCGCCCTGCTTGAGCGGAATCCAGTCGTCCTCGAATCCCCGGAGGCGGTAGTAGAAATGTTCCTGCTCGCTCCCCATGAAGGTGAGTGTGGAGAAATAGATGACCATCGACTTATTGGACTCATGCAGGCGTATTTTCTTAGCCTGTGAGATATCCGCATCGAGGATACGACTGTTTAGCGGAGAGACCGTCTGGTTGTCGACATCGAGTCGGGTGAAGGTGAGCCGCATGGGCGTGTTGAAGTCATCATTCTGTCCCCTCATCTCCATCAGTCCATCCACGGAGCCCAGGAAAATGGTGCCGTCGGGGCCACGGACCGCCGAGTTGAAGTAGAACTGCTGGCTGAGCAGTCCGTCCTTCTCATAATAATTAGAAAAGGTGCCGGACTGCGGGTCATAGACTGAGAGGCCATTCTCGGTAGTAATCCAGAGCCTGCCCTGCACGTCCTCGGCAATGCCCTTGACCGAATTGTTGGCCAGTCCCTTGTCGGTGGAGAAGCAAAGGAACTTTTCCTTTCCCGTTTTTTTGTCCACCACCCGGTGGTAGAGACCATAGCCGTTGGAGCCCATCCACAGCGAGCCATCCTTGGCGAGGCAGAAGCAACTTATTTTCTCCAAGATTCGAGAGTCAGGATTATCGAGTTTGAAGTACAGTCTTCTGACCGAGAACTGCCCCTTTGCATCCCTCTTGTTGAGGTCGATATCGCACACCCCTGTGATGCATCCTATCCAGAGATGCCGGTCGGCATCGATGATAGACCCGATGCATCCACGGACATTGCGGTTGCCCTGGAAGGGGTCGGACAGTTGCCCCTTTTCCGGGTCGTAGAAGAAGACCCCATCGTTGGCCCCTATCCAAAGCCCCCCATTGTACTTATCATAAGCCATTGCCCCGATATAGTTGACGAGGTGCGCCAATTCGCCGGAGAGTTTTTCCTTTTGCACCTTTGCGGGCTGGTCAAGGGAGACGCAGTTGAGCCCCCCACCCCATGTGCCAACCCACAGGCGGCGCTTGTTGTCCGGTTCGAGCAGTGAGACCGAATTGTGCGAGAGACCAGAGTTGGCCATGGTGAGATGAGAGAATCCCCCACCCGGTGCTTTCCGGTTGAGTCCCCCCTCGACGGTTCCCACCCACTGTGTGCCGTCGGGTTCCACATAGATCGCATTGACCGGATTGGGCGAGATGGACTGCGGATTGGCAGAATGAGCGAAGTTTCGCAGCAAGAAAGGCTGCGGAGATAGTTTTACGACGCCCGCCGTCTCGGTGCCAATCCACACCTGTCGGTCTCTGACGAGGAGGCAATGGACGAAATCGCTCGGCATGGGCAGCGGTTCGGAGGAAGAGTTCCACCGCAGGAACCCAGTCTTGGCACTGTTCATGACGCAGACGCCCCCCAAGGTGCCCACGATGAGTTGACCTTCGGGCGACATAGCGAGCGCCGTGGTGAAGTCGTGCGGCAGCGATTGCGGGTCGGTGGTATGATGGAAGGAAGACAGTGTGCTGTTGTAGAGATTGTAGGCAAAGAGCCCATTGTTGGTGGAGATCCACACCGTCTTGTCCACCTTGAGCAGTCCTGTGATGAAGGCCCCTTTCAGTTGAGCGAAAGCCGGTGCGACCGTCTTTCTGACCAGTTTGCCCTCCATCTCAGAGATGCGGTAGAGACCGTTTTCGACGGTGACCCAGACAGAGCCATTGTTGTCGATATCGCAGATGGTGATATCCGGTGTGTTGGCCCTGTATCCACAAGCAGCGATGCGGCTCACCTGCCCCTTCTGGTTGAACGAATAGCGGAAGATGCTGTCGCCGGTGACCTGCCAGAGGCCACCCTGCGTATCGCAGTAGACTTTGACGGAAGGTTTTTTGAGGAAGCGGGCGATGTCGGTTTTGGTATCTTCGGGCACTACACACTGCATGGTATTAAGGTCGATGACGAGCGTCTCCTCGTCATAGGCCACCCAGAGGCGGTGGAATCCATCCTCGGCCACGGCCCTGCAGGAAATGCTCTCAGCCGCTCTGTCGCCGCCCATGACCGGCTTGAAGAAAGTGTAACCATCATAGCGTGCTACGCCACCTCCTGAGGTAGCCACCCAGATAAATCCCCGGCTGTCGGCGAAAATCTGGTTGACATTGTTGTGCGGCAATCCGATTCTGACATCGAGTGCAGCCACATTGTACCGTTCGGTGACCATGACTTGAGCCACCGAGCCGCCCACATGAGCCATGAGCAGGGACAGAATAACTATGAGACAGCGCATTAGACTTAATCAGCAAGGCAAAGAGGCCTATTGTGAGTACAAAGTTACGAAAAGTCGAGTGCAGAACAAAATGAATTCATTCATTTTTTATGCCGAGACGTAGTAACTTATGCAAAGTTACGAAAAGTCGAGTGCAGAACAAAATGAATTCATTCATTTTTTATGCCGAGACGTAGTAACTTATTCAAAGATACAAAAAAAAGAGGGGAAAAGAAAAAACAGTTTACCTTTTTCTACAAAGTGGCAACAATAAGAGCCTGCTGTTGGGTAATAATAAAAAAATGGTTGTTAAAATGATGAAAATTATTATTAAGTTGGGGAAAATGAGTAATTTTGTTGAAAATTCAAATCAAATGAAGACCATGATTTACATTGAATCGAAGCGAAAGAGTATGGAGAAGCTGCGTGAGAAGTATCCCGATGCCATGATCATCGATGTGACGAGCCATGCAGAAGACGAGTTCGTGAAGCTGAGTCCCTTTTATCCTGTGGGCGGAATTCCTGTTCCCTTCACCGACACTTTCGGTCTGTCAGTGGAAGGTATCTGGCAAGGGTTGAAGGTGTTTGAGACTGCCGGTGTGGACAAGCAGATGTTCTGGAAGAAGGACATGAAGAACATGAAGCGCACCACCCGCCGTTTCGGCCGTTGTTTGGGCCACAGCAAGGGTCTTGCGGGCACTGAGTTGCTGGAATATATCGAGGCCCGCAAGAAGATCTATCTGCCCTGCTACAAATGGGTGTTGGAGAATAAGGTTCAGAAGTTGGTGACTGCCATCCGTGTGATATCGAAAACAAAGCCCGTGGTGCTGCTGGACTACAACACGAACGGAGATGTGGAGGACTGGCACCGTCCCTTGTCGCACGCCTCGCTGATCAAGGCCTATATTGAGGGGAATTATCCGGAATGTTAATCTCAGGAGTGTAGGAGGTAGGAGTGTAGGAGTGTAAAATATGGCACCTTCGGTGATATAATAAGATAAAAAAACGCTTCGCTTTAGAAAAAGGATAAAAAGGATTAAAAATTGGCATTTGAAAGACTGGTGGCAAAACTCAAAGCGATAAAAAGACGCAAGCGTCTCTCAAAAAGGAGGAAAAAGGTTTATGCACCTTGGTGCGGGAATGGAAAGAAATTATCGTAATGTGCAAAAATTTTCATTTGTCTCTTCATTATAGCAGCCTCTGGGCTGTAAATCTTTTTCTTCCTTTTTCTTGAGCGCAGTGGTTTTTAATCATATCCTCTTGATTATTTTCCCTGTGAGCGGTCCCCCTGTGAGCATTCATACATTGAAAGGGGAGGTTCATACAACGGACCTCCCAATTATTGTACCTTTTCGGTAAAAAGGGGAAATTTGTATTGTGAATCAAGAAATATTTTTTTCAATTAAAAATGAAGGATATGAAAAAGATGAAGAAATGGCTGAAAAGAGTGATGTGGACCCTGCTGATTCTGACATTGGTGAGCGGACTGCTTCCCACCGGTATAAAGAACCCCGTGGAAGGCTGCGGCAAGGAAAGTTATAACAGCGCCTCGTTCTGGCACCCCTGGGGCGACCACCGCCAGTGAAATAGAAAAAGGAAAGAAATTGTCATAATTATCATAAATTACATGTTATTGAAAGAACCGACAGAAATTATCGTAATTACCATATATTTTTAATTTTCATCGTGCTTCGCACGGGTAAAATTATCGTAATACCTTCCTTGAGATAAATACATAAACATAAAAAACACGACCATGACAAAGAAGAAGAGAGGCTGTGGCCTCATGATAGTACTGCTGTTGACCGCAACCCTTATATTCGGTGTCCGCTGGGCTTGGAAATACTACCGCCTGCCCTCTTTGCCCGACCGGAAGGAATACAAGACCCTGGAAGAGCGTTCGGATAAAGCCCTTGCCTATGCCAAGGCCCACAACATGAGCGAGAAATACGCCATTTTTGTGGACTACGGTCTTCCCTCGGGCACTCCCCGTATGTTTATGTGGGACTTTGAGAAGCAGGAAGTGATAGCCACCACCTATGTGATGCACGGTCCCGGCGGCGGCAGCACCGCCGAGCGTGCCCGCTTCAGCAACAAGCCCGGCAGCAAATGCTCCGCCCTGGGCCGTTTTATGGTGACCCGCGACCACGGCATCCGGCTCAAACGCAGTTACCGATTGAAAGGCATGGACCTGGACAACCAGAGCGCCTATGCCCGCGGGCTGATGATACACCCCGCCAAATGGGTGAACAGCATGTGCTGGAAGGAGTACATTCCCCTGAACGCCACCGCCTGCAGCGGTTGTGTGACCGTGGCGAGCCGCGGGATGGACCAAATCGTATACATGGTGAACAAGGAGCGCAAGCCCCTGCTGCTTTGGAACTACTGCAGCAAAGGCGACTCCGATTAGCAGTGAGGGCAGCCCCTATTAAAAGGCCCCTCCAAAAGCAATAAAACCACCCATGGATACGTTATAAAAGTATCTATGGAGTGGTTTAAGATCATAACATCGAGCATGATGATGCGTGTGGAAGTGGACGACATCGTGTATGTGAAAGCCGACGGCAATTACTGCGACCTGGTGCTTATCAACGGCCGCAGCCGCAAGTTGACGTTCCAGTTGAACCATTTTGAGAAGAACTTCGCCCTGCTGGACAATGCCGACCAATTCATCCGTGTGGGCCGCAGCTTGATAGTGAACCGTAACTATGTGCAGGAAATAGACCTGTTGGAGCAAAGCATCGTGTTCGGCGGCAAGCACCTGCTCCGTGTGCCCACCGCCGATGACCTCCGTCCCCGGACAGGCACGCCCGAGAGTCTGAGAGCGCGCGACATCTATACCGTGCATGTATCGCGCGATGCCCTGAAAGCACTTAAAGAACAACTTCAGCGATAGAAAGGAAGCATCAAGAAATGAGTGAGATAAACAAGATATTCAACCAAGAGCCCGAGGAGCCCATTTTCATCATTGAGAAAGACTATGATGAGGTTCGGCCTACGGCGAACCCACCCAAACAGCCTATGAAACGCTGGCTGGTTCGTCTGTTGAAAGCCGCGGCCATTTTCGTCTGCTTCCTCCTTGCCCTCTATGCCTACCGACAGTGGGACTATTACTACAACATAGGTCGCGTGTCGGTGAGTCCGAAGGAAAACATCGAGAAGCTGCAGCAGCCTGTGAAGGCCGAGACGCCCCAGGTGGTGATGACGAGCGACAGCCTACTGGGTGTGGCCCTCGATCTCTACGCCCTTCACGGGCTTCACGCCACTCTGACGTTTGAGGAGCCCGACACCGCCGACACCAGTGTATACCTGTACTGCCGCTCCTGCGACCACCGCCCCGACAAGAGCTACCACGGCACCCTGGTGGTGGACGGCAAGGAATATCAGCGCGACCAGGCCCGTCTGGGCTACATGGCGATAGCCGACGGGAGACAAGTAATAGGCGTATCGCGCAGCGACAAGGTGAAAGACTATGTGATGGAGCGCGGCGGCAGCTACTTCCGCCAGTTTATGCTGGTGAGCGACGGCGACATCGCCCACCACTATTATCTTCACGGCAAGGTGGAGCGGCGCGCCATAGGTCGCATCGGCGACCAGCTGTACTACATAGCCACCCGCAACGCCGAAACCCTCTGGGGCTTTGCCGACGCCCTTCGTGAATACGGTTTCATCGACGTGATATACATCACCGGCGGCAAGGACTACAGCTACTACCGCAGTACTGACGGTCAGCGCCACGACATCGGCGATGCGACCGAGTATCCACACGAGAAATGGAAAGGCATCATCCCCTGGCTGGTGTTTAAGAAATGACCCATTGACACGCCAAACCGTATGCAATTAAAAGAGATATACAGTTTGGCTTGACAAAGATTTCAGCTTGTACTAAAGAATTATTGCGCAAAAATTACACGATTATCATGGAAAATGTTTAATTTTGCATGTTGCTTGGCGAAGACAGGCAGCATCTCAGCAAAAATGAAAGAACCATGATAGACCAGATTATTGACTACAACAAGCAATTTGTGTCCGAGAAGCGTTATGAGCGCTATCTGACCGACAAGTATCCCGACAAGAAATTGGCCGTTCTGTCCTGCATGGACACACGCCTGACGGAGCTGCTTCCCGCCGCTCTGGGCCTGAAGAACGGCGATGCCAAGATTATCAAAAACGCCGGCGGCCTGGTGATATCCCCCTTCGACTCAGCGATGCGCAGTCTGATAGTAGCCATCTACGAGCTCGGTGTGGAAGAGATCATGGTGGTGGCGCACAGCCACTGCGGCGCCTGCCACATGAGCTACGCCCACTTTCACGAAGAAATGAAGGCCCGCGGCGTGAGTGAGGAGACCCTCGAAACGATACGCCACTGCGGCATCGACCTGGACGGTTGGTTGGAAGGCTTCAAGGACACCCCCGAATCGGTTCGCAAGACCGTGAACACCATCAAGACCCATCCCCTTGTACCGAAAGACGTGGTGGTACGCGGGTTTATCATCGACTCGGAAACGGGAGAGTTGGAGGAAATCTTTTAGTCTAAAGGAAGTTAAAGGGAAGTTAAAAGGAAGTTAAAGGGAAGTTAAAGGGAAGTTAAAGGGACATATGCTTTTTTTTAAGAAAGGAAGTTGTGTACGGAAAATTATGAAAGATATGGAAAACAAAGAAGAATTGAAATACCACTATAAATATCCCCATCCGAGTGTTACGACTGACTGTGTGATATTCGGTTTTGACGGGACGAAATTGAATGTGCTACTGATAGAGCGCGGCATTGAGCCCTTCAAGGGACGCTGGGCCCTGCCGGGCGGCTTTCTGCGTATGGACGAGACCGGTCTGGCAGGAGCGAAGCGCGAATTGATGGAAGAGACCGGTTTTAAAGACGCCTACATCAAGCAGTTTCACACGTACACCGACCCCCAGCGCGATCCCCGCGAGCGTGTGATAACGATAGCCTACTACGCCCTGGTACGGCTGAGCGAGGTACGCGGCGGTGACGATGCCGCCCGCGCCGAGTGGTTTGCTTTGGACCAGATACCCACTCTGGCCTTCGACCACGACCGCATACTTCGTGATGCCACCGCCGAGCTTCGGAAGCAGATACATTTTGAGCCTATCGGCTTTGAGTTGCTCCCTGAAAAATTCACTATGAGTCAGCTTCAGCATCTTTACGAGGTCATATTGGGTGTGAAGTTCGACCGCCGCAACTTCAGCAGCAAGATGCTGAAATTAGGTCTGCTGACGGAGTTGGAGGAGCGTGTGCCCCTGGTGAACAAGAAAGTAGCTTTTCTCTACCGTTTCAACCACAAGAGCTATGCCGAACTGAAAGAAAAGGGATTCCGGCTGGAATTCTGAGGTACTCTTTTTGCCGTCGCCTAAAGTGCAACTCATGAAGTAACTTGGTGACAAACTACGGATTTATCTGATTTTCTGATATTTAGAATTAAAAACTACGGATTTATCTGATTTTACTGATATTTAGAATTAGAAACTACGGATTTAGCTGATTCTTCTGATATTTAGAATTAGAAACTACGGATTTAGCTGATTCTTCTGATATTTAGAATTAAAAACTACGGATTTAGCTGATTCTTCTGATATTTAGAATTAGAAACTACGGATTTAGCTGATTTTACTGATATTTAGAATTAAAAACTACGGATTTAGCTGATTGTTCTGATAGTAAGAATTCGAAACTACGGATTTGGCTGATTGTTCTGATAGTAAGAATTCGAAACTACGGATTTGGCTGATTTTACTGATTATACCTGTTTTAATAAAAAAGAGGAGGGAGCTGTAAGTTCCCTCCTTTATTATCCCTCCTACAACCCTTAGGATACGAGGAGTCTCTCCTCCTCTCTTATTTTCATAATCTTCTTCAACACCCTACTCTTCATCGTTTTCACACTATTTCCACTACTATAACCCATTTTCGCAGCAATTTCATTCATTTTACAACCATCAATATAATAACTCTGCAAAATCATTCTATCCACCCCACTCAACTTCTCCCAAATCATATCCAACTCCTCAAACTTCTTCTCTCTATCCTCTATATCATTCTCCAACACATCAAACATCTCTCTCATACTACAACCCTCATATCTATAATCACCCTTCTCCATCATATCATCCAAACTATCCACCTCATCCTTCACCTTTCTCAAATAATGCATACCCAGATTCCAACATATTTTCTTCAAATACGACCCGACACCCTTTTTATCCAACTTAAAATCCTTCTCCATCATCTTCTTCCACAACACCAAACACCCATCACTATAAATCTCCTCCAGATCCTCAAATCTCAATTTCTTAAAACACTTCATCAACATCAACATCACATTCACCCTCTCATTCTCCATCACCTTATCTAAAATAAGGCTACTCACACCAAGAAGTTCTCTTTTTTCCTCCTCGAAAGACAACTTCTTCACTTCATTCTCAACTCCATTAACTCTAATTCCAACTATCATAACTTTATTGCGTATGTTTTACGCAACAAAAGTACAAATAATACTCCAATCAACCAAATTTTATTATGTAATTTTTACGCAATAAATAAAAATATGCCATTTTTTAGAAAAAAGCATGACAAAATGCCAAAATGACAGAAAAAAAGAGGTATTAATGCAGGAAATGGCAGGAGTAATTAGTATCTTTGCATAGAAGAAAAACATGATAGCCATTAGATAATATTAAAGCAGCCATGCCCACCCTCTTTCCCTTTTCCCGTCCGCTGTATGTGATGCTGAAGCCCTGCGGCCCTCAGTGCAATCTGGCCTGCGACTATTGCTACTATCTGGAGAAAGGGCACCTGTACGAAGGTACACGCCAACTGATGAGCGACGAGCTGCTGGAGAAGTTTGTGAAAGAATACACCGCCTCGCAGACCATGCGAGAAGTGCTGTTCACCTGGCACGGCGGCGAGCCCCTGCTGCGCCCCCTATCATTTTACGAGAAAGCCCTGTCGCTCCAGCAGAAATACGCCGGTGGCCGGCACATAGACAACTGCCTACAGACCAACGGCACATTGCTGACGGAGGAATGGTGCCGTTTTCTGCACGACCACCACTGGCTGGTAGGTCTCTCCATCGACGGTCCGGCAACGTTTCACGACGCCTACCGCAAGAACAAGCAAGGCAGCCCCACCTTCGACAAAGTGATGAGAGGCATAGAGATGCTGAACCGCTATGAGGTGGAATGGAACGCGATGGCCGTGGTGAATGACAAGAATGCCGACCATCCCCTCGACTTCTACCACTTTTTCAAGCAGATAGGCTGTCATTACATCCAATTCACCCCCATTGTGGAGCGCCATCTCCCCCATTCAGACGGCCGTCACCTGGCCTCGGTGCGGGAAAGCGAAGGACAATTGACCGCCCACTCCGTGACACCCGAGCAATGGGGACACTTCCTCTGCACGATATTCGACGAATGGGTGCGCCATGATGTAGGCGACTATTACATACAGCTATTCGACGCCACCCTGGCCAACTGGGTGGGCGAGCCGCCCGGTGTCTGCTCGCTGGGCAGGACCTGCGGACATGCCGGTGTGATGGAATACAACGGTGACGTATACCCCTGCGACCACTTTGTATTTCCGGAGTACAAACTCGGCAACCTTAACAGCCATACCCTCGTAGAAATGCTGTATGGAGAGCGCCAGCAGCGGTTCGGCTTTGCCAAACAAGCGATGCTGCCCCAGCAGTGCCGCCGGTGTAGCTATCTGTTTGCCTGCAACGGCGAATGCCCCAAGAACCGTTTTTGCAAGACAGCGGACGGCGAGCCAGGTTTGAACTATTTGTGTAAAGGATACTACCGTTTTTTCCGTCATGCAGCCCCCTATATGGACTACATGAAAGAAGAGTTGGAGAGCGGCCGTGCGCCCGCCAACATCATGCAAGCGCTGCGTGAAGGTCTTATTGATACAGATACCTTTTGATGCTCATCTTGGGCGTTTTCTCAAAAGGCACCTCCATGAGTTGCACCTTACTGATTTTGCTGTAGGCCGGCAAGTTTTTGTTGGCCGCCACTCTTATCTGCTCAGGAATGCCCTTTCTGGCCGCTTTATTCAGTTCATCGGGGATGTCCGGGTAGACAAGCGCCACGAGTTTACCCTTGCGCTCCACGACCAGCGCCTCGCTGACGAAGGAGCAGGCTGAGAGCACCGCCTCAATCTCCTCAGGATAGATGTTCTGTCCGGAGGAGTTGAGAATCATCGACTTGATACGTCCCCGTATGAAGATATTCCCCTCGGCATCCATCAGTCCCAAGTCGCCCGTTCGGAACCACCCGTCGGCGGTGAACGCCGCCTTGTTGGCCTCCGGGTTCTTGTAATAGCCGACGGTGATGTTTCTGCCCCTCGCCTGAATCTCTCCGGCAATGTTTTTCGGGTCGTCGGAGTCGATTCTTATTTCATGCACCGGTTTGCCGCACGAGCCCGGCACGAAATCCGTCCACCACTCCCATCCCAAGAGCGGGCACGCCTCCGTCATGCCGTAGCCGACGGTGAACGGCAGTCCGATTTTGCGGAAGCACTGCTCCACCTCCGGTTTGAGCGGTGCTCCCCCCATGATGAAGCATCTCACCCTGCCGCCGAAAGCCGCCACTACCTTTTTCCGCACCATCCTGTAAATCAGGCGGTTGAGAACCGGTACAGAAAGCCATTTCTCCAGCCGATCCAATGCAGGTTTTATAGAATTGGCATACACCTTCTCCATGACGAGCGGCACGGTGACCACCATGTAAGGCCTCACATCGCGCATCGCCTTGAGCAGGGTGGACGGAGAAGGCGTCTTCCCCAGGAAATAGACTGTGACACCATCGACATTGGGGTGAATGAACTCGATGACCAGTCCATACATATGCGCCATGGGCAGCATGGAGACAATAGTCTCGCCCGGATGGTTCGGGAAATGCGTATTGCTGAAATCGTCGGTATCGGAGAGTGCGTCGTAGGTGAGCATCACTCCCTTGGGATTGCCCGTGGTGCCCGAGGTATAATTGATGATGGCCAGGTCGGCAGCATTGTCATCCGGATAGGACACATTATCGGGCGAAAGACCGTCGGGATGATGTGAAGCGAAAGCCCCTTCCCTGTTCTGCCATGCCTCGGCCACCCTCTCATCGCGGTGCCAGAGCAGGCGTCCATCCCTCACATTGACGGCCGCTTTCAGTGCGGGCATCACCTCCGGTGCCATTTGCTCCCATATATCCTCATCGATAAAGAGCATCACACTATCAGAATGATGGGTGAACGTGGCGATATTGTTAGGGTGGAAGTCGGCCAGCAGCGGCACCGCCACGCATCCGCTGACATTGATGCCCCAGAAGCACAGCGCCCATCTGGCAGAATTACGGGCACAGATGACGATTTTATCCCCCTTGTTGATACCCGCCTCATGGAAGAAGATGCGGAAACGCTCAATGTTCTCGGCCAGGTCGGCATAAGTGAAGCATTCGCCCTCATAATCGCAGAGCGCCTTCTGGTTCCACTGTTTCCGAACCGTTTCCTCCAATTTTTTCAGATAGTGTTTCATTAGTAGTAGTAAATAACTTAAGTTTCATATTGGCGAAGCGCCCTGCGGAGTTTTTCTCTGACCGTTTCGACCAGAAATTCCGGTTCCAGGACCTTGACGGCATCTCCCCATCCTATGAGATGATTGACGAAATCGCGGGTAGGCCGTATGAACAGTTCGAAATCAGTATACTCATCACACCGGCCTATTTCGCGCTGCGAGTGGTGCAGGGGGAGGTCATTGAGATAATAGCTGAGCCAGGGGAGCGTGCGCACTACGACCCTCTGCGGCCGTGTGCCGTCGCCCACCGTGACCCCATAGCAGTCGGCGAAATAGTCGGCCGGCGAGAAGTCAGGATCCATTACGAAATGGACGCTTGTAGCTTTCAGTTCAGAGATACGGTCGAGCGAGTAGACCCTGAGTGCGCCCGGTTCATGCTCACCATCGGCGAGCGCTTCAGAAAAATGCCCCAGCATGTACCATCTCTGTCCGGAGAGTTTGACGCAATACGGCTCTACGGTGACCCCTTTCGACATATTGGCCCCATATTTGGTATAGTTGAAGCTTACGGCGACACTGTTTTTCATGGCGTCGATGACGGTCTGCAGTGCGCCCTGTCCCGAAGGAACATACTCGAGGAGCATTCTGTCCTGCAGTTGGATATTGTCGGTGACGATATGTCCGACGGAAAGTGTGGAGAGGAGCCATCTCTGGAGCGTGTTGCCCTCGAGTACCTCCGCATTACCGATAAAGTAAGTATATCCGTCGCGCCTGTCGCAGTCGATGAAGATATCGAATATCTCCTCGATAGCCGCCTTGTGCCGGTTGAACGTAGCCCTGGCCAGCGGTTGTCCCTCGCTGATATCCGCACTCATCCACTTGTCGTTGATTTCGGCCAGTGTGATGCGTCCCGCCCTATGTATGGTATTGACGAGCCAGATATACTTTCTGAACAAAGCTGGGATTCTCATATCGTACAGGAATGTTTATTTGTTGCGTAGTATTGAGGTTTCGACGACAAATATAACAAAAGAAATCGACAAAACTATCAAAACGTTTGGATATGTTCAGTAAAAAGTGTAACTTTGCGTAAAAGAACGTAAGAAACAGCATGAAAACCCAAGATAAGATACTGAGCGTGCTGGCCGTTGCCGCCATGCTTTATGGCTGTGGTGGCGGGGTGAAAGACGGCAGTGCCAACGCTTCAGCCAACGAGGCCGCCGACACTGCCACCATAGCGATGCGTGAAATACAGGTAGGCAGCAAGGTGTACAACATAGCCGACATAGACGACTCAGCCTGTGTATACAAGGAAGCCACCTCGAAAGAGCGCTGTTTCCTTGTTATATCTAAGAAGGAATACCGCCTGTATGTGTATGAGGCCGGCGGAGAAGGCCAGGACACCCTATTGCTGGCCCATTTCCCCGTGTGCTACGCCAAATATGCCGAGGCCAAGACCAAGAGCGGCGACATGCGCACCCCTGAGAGCACGCTTGCCACCCCCTTCCACATCCAGCAGATACAAGACGCCAGCACCTGGCACCACGACTTCGGCGACGGCCGCGGAAGCATACCCTCTTACGGGAATTGGTTTCTGCGGTTGGAGACGCCCGGTTTCACGGGTGTAGGCATACACGGCAGCACGAACAACGAAGCCAGTGTGCCCGGGCGCGACAGTGAAGGCTGCATCCGTCTGCGCGACGCCGACCTGAATGTGCTTCACGACCGCTATGCCCAAACAGGCCAGGCCGTGATTATCAAAGGTATCGGCGAAGGCAAATATCCCTTTGAGGAGCGTGCCCGCGCCGCCCTCGGCGACCGCTACCGCGGCCCTGTGGCCGGCAACAAGCGCCAGAGCGACGCCCCCGCAGCTGCCTCTGCGGCAGAGAGCGGAGCTGTGATAAAGCGGCAAGGCTCACAGCAATGACAATTAAGAAAGGACCGATATTATTAACCCTAAAAACCCAACGATTATGAAAAGACTAGTAAGAACCATGGCTGTGATGCTGGCGCTGAGCGCGAGTGTCGCTATGCAGGCCGCGACCAAGGCTCCACTGAGCACGACGAACCTTGAGGTACAGCAGCAGAAGAAATACGTAGTGGTGAACGGCAACGGTGTGCGTCTGCGTTTTGAGCCTAACCTGAACTCCAGTTGGCTGCGCTATGACAACGGCAAGCCCCGCTACGCTCCCAAGGGCACCAAGCTCACCTATCTGGGCGAGAAGGGCGACTTCTACTATGTGGAGTATGCCGGCTACAAGTTATACATCTCGAAGCAATATAGCAGTTTGACCACCTCCAGCGGCACGAAAGCCACCGCCCAGAAGGCCGACAAATACTTTGTGGTGGTGAACGGAGTGAATGTGCGTCTGCGTACCGGTCCCAGCACGAAGTACAACTACTTCACTTGGGACGACGGCTCCCCCTGCTATCTGCCCAAGGGCACCTATCTGGACTATCTGGGCCAGAGCGGCGACTTCTACAAATGCACCTATCAAGGACACACTGTATACATCTCTAAGAAATTCTCGTACGTAACGAAATAGCGAGCAGTGTGTTCTATAAAGAACCCAAAATAGAAAATGAAAATAATGAGACTAATGTGGGCGATGGCCCTCGTATTCGGCATGACGAGCGTGTATGCCCAGGGTACGAAAAAGAGAGTGGAGCCCGGTGAAGCCACCATGCGATTGGTTAAGATGGGCAAGAAGACCTTCAATGTGGCCAATCAGAGCGATGAGCGCCATGTGTACAGAGAGCAGGCAAAGGCCGAGAACTGTTTCATCGTGATATCGAAGCAGGAGTTTCGGCTCTATGTGTATGAGGTAGCCGGCAAGGACACTCTGCTGGTGGCCCACTATCCCGTATGCCTCTCTAAAGCCTTAGGCAACAAGCAGCGCCGCGGTGACATGAAAACCCCTGAGAGCACCCTTCGCAATCCATTTAAGATAAGCCAGATACAGCCCGCCAGCAGTTGGAAGCACGACTTCAAGGACGGTCGCGGCAATCTGCCCGCCTACGGTGCCTGGTTCCTGCGTCTGGTGACCCCCGGTCACTCCGGCATCGGCATCCACGGCAGCACGAGCAACGAGTCGAGCGTGCCCGGTCGCGACAGTGAAGGTTGCATCCGTCTTCGCGACGCCGACATCAAGCACCTGAAAGAACACTACGCCCGTGTGGGCACCGCCGTTGTGATAAAGAGCGACGAGGAAGGTCCGAACCGCGGTCCGTACGACTTTGAGAAGCGTGCTTGGAAGAAGGCGAAGGACTTTGCTTATCCCACCGCCGGCTACACGCTGCTGCCCGGTGCCACCTTTGTGGACTGAGGATTCCATCCCCACTGAAACAAACAAGATGGAGCCTGCCCCAAAGGACAGGCTCCATTTCTTTTAAAGGGAACTTAAAGGGACATTTTAACTACGGATTTTTCTGAGTACTGTGGCATTATGGTGAATTAAAAACTACGGATTTTTCTGAGTACTCTGATATCATATGGTGAATTAAAAACTACGGATTTTTCTGAATTCTGTAGCATTATGGTGAATTAAAAACTACGGATTTTTCTGAGTTTTCTGAGTACTGTAGCATTATGGTGAATTTAAAACTATGGATTTTTCTGAGTACTCTGATTTTAATACGGGAAAATCAGCCAAATCAGATTAATCCGTTGGGGAAGGGAGTTTAAAGGGATAATAGATTAAGTTGAGTATTAATGGAAACTAATAGAAAATGATAACGATACGAAAATCGACTATTGATGACCTGGATGTGCTGTTGAAATTGGCAGGCGAGGCCCGGACCACGATGCGGGAGAGCGGCAATCGGGACCAGTGGAAAGACGGGTATCCCTCAGCCGCCGTTTTTGAGCGCGACATAATGAACGGCTGCAGTTATCTGGCCGATAAAGAGGGAGAGGCCGTGGGCACCTTCACCTTCATTCCCAGTCCGGAGCCCACCTACGGCTACATAGAAGGCGCCTGGCTTGACGACGCCCCCTACTATGTGATACACCGCATAGCCGCCAGCCGTAAGAGCCACGGACTGTTCAAGGCCATGCTGGCCTACTGCTTCGGCCAGACCGACAACATTCGCATAGACACCCACCGCGACAACGTAATCATGCAGCACCTGCTGACGAAGCACGGTTTCGCCTACTGCGGCATCATCTATCTGCAGAACGGCGACGAACGCCTGGCCTACCAGCGAAACATCCGGCAAAAATGATAATTTTTGCGAAATAAATGAGTCATCATGAGCAAAATCGGGAATAAAACCCTATTTTTGTAGATGCAAGCAACAAATACCACCATCCCATGACAGAGAACCCCTGCGCCAAGATAAACATCGGTCTGAACATCGTGAGCCGCCGTGCCGACGGTTACCACAATCTGGAGACCGTGTTCTACCCCATTCCCCTCTACGACCGGCTCACCATAGAAGAAGCCCCTGTAGGCGGAGCGATGTGCCGGTTGGAGACCACCGGTCAGGCCGTGGACTGCGCCCCCGAAGACAATCTGGTGGTGAAAGCCTATCACCTACTGAGCGAGCACTACCCGCTGCCCCCAGTAACCATCCGTCTGCACAAGGGCATCCCCTCTCAGGCCGGTCTGGGCGGCGGTTCAAGCGATGTGGGCTTTGCCATCCGCATGCTCAATGAGCAGTTTGCCCTCGGCATGTCCCCCGACGAGATGCGGCGCTATGCCAGCCGTCTGGGTGCCGACTGTGCTTTCTTCATCGCCCCCGAGCCCTGCTACGGCACCGGTATCGGCGACGAGCTTCGCCCCTGCGGCGCAGAGATGACCCCACTGTGCGGCTACTGGCTGGTGATTGTGAAGCCCCCCGTGGCCGTATCGACCAAGGAAGCCTACTCGCTGGTGCACGCCAAGGCCCCGAAGGAGAACTGCCTCAAGATAGTGAGCGACCCCGTGTCAACGTGGCGCGGGCGGTTGACCAACGACTTTGAGGAGAGCGTGTTTGCCCTCTATCCCGAGATCAAGGCTGTGAGAGACCAGCTCTACGAGCTGGGAGCCCTCTATGCCCAGATGTCGGGCAGCGGAAGTGCCGTGTTCGGTCTCTTCGCCGAGGCTCCGGCCGGTATCGGTGAGCAGTTTGAAGGCATGTTCTGCGAAGCGGTACAACTGCCCTGACCGTTCCGTAGTCATCCAACCAAGACCAACCACATCAACACATAAACCCCATCAGCCCTATCGGAAAAGAGGCTGTTATAAAAAAAGGTAAAGAGATATGTACAGAGACAATCAAGAAGAACTCTTCCCGGTAGTAGACGAGGAAGGCCGTGTGACAGGCAGCATACGCCGTGGGGCAGCCCCCCGTGGTGCATCTGCACCTATGGAACAGCCGCGGCGAGCTTTACCTGCAGAAGCGTCCCTCGTGGAAAGACATACAGCCCGGCAAATGGGACACCGCCACTGGCGGCCATGTGAACTACGGCGAAGAAGTGGACGCCGCCCTTCGGCGGGAAGTGGCCGAAGAGCTCGGTGTGACCGACTACATCCCCAAGGAAGTGGGCCGCTACGTGTTTGAAGGTCTTCGTGAGCGCGAGCTGGTGTATGTGTTTGAGACCGTCTACGACGGCGAGGTGCGTCCTGCCACCGAGGAGTTGGCCGGCGGTGCCTTTTTCAGTCCCTCGGCCATCAAGGAGCGTATCGGCACCGGTTTCTTCACGCCCAATTTCGAGGAAGAATACATGAAATACTACGGTGACAGATAGTTTGGCATACCTTTTGCTTGGAAACTGATACATATACCCAGCGAAAAGAATAGGAAAAAGGAAAAAGAAAGGAAAGAAGAATGATAACGAGCCAGTTTTCTCCCAATGTATCACAGATACTCTCTTTCAGCAGAGAGGAAGCTACCCGTACGCTGAGCAGTTCGGTAGGTCCGGAGCATCTGCTTCTGGGCATACTTCGCGACCGCTCAGGTGTGATTCGCGACCTTTTTGCCCATCTTCATATAGATGCAGAGGTAGTGAAGACCCAATTAGAAGACAAAGTGAAGGATAACGCCTTTGGCACTCCGGGCAACCGCCGCGAGCTCGTATTGAACGAGAAAGCCAGCAACATACTCCGTCTGGCCGTATTAGAAGCCCGTCTTCAGCACAGCCAGACCGTGGATGTGGCCCACCTTCTTCTGGCCATACTCCATGACCAGGTGAACAACGGTGCCAAAGAAATTTTAGAGAACAACAACATGAACTACGAAGACACTCTCCGGCTTCTGAAAGCCGGCAATACGAATCCCGTAGACGGCATAGACCTGCCCGAGGAGGAGGACGACGACGAGATGATGCATGAGACTCCGCGGGGCAACTCGCGCCGCGGTGCCGGCACCGCGCAGGCCACCGAGCAGAAGTCTAAGACCCCTGTCTTGGACAATTTCTCCACCGACCTGACGAAGGCAGCCGCCGACGGCAAGTTGGACCCTGTTGTGGGCCGTTCGGTAGAATTGCAGCGCGTGATGGAAATACTATGCCGTCGCAAGAAGAACAACCCCATTCTGATAGGCGACCCCGGTGTGGGCAAGAGCGCCATTGTGGAAGGCTTGGCCCAGATGATTGTAAACAAGCACACCTCGCCGATACTCTTCAACAAGCGCCTTGTGGCCCTCGACCTCACCTCGATGGTGGCCGGCACGAAGTACCGCGGCCAGTTTGAGGAGCGCATCAAGGCTCTGCTCCGCGAGATAGAGCAGGACCCCGACATCATCGTTTTCATCGACGAGATCCACACTATGATTGGTGCCGGCGGTGCTCCCGGCTCGATGGATGCCGCCAACATACTGAAGCCCGCACTGGCCCGTGGTCTGATGCAATGCATCGGTGCCACCACACTCGACGAGTACCGCAACAGCATAGAGAAGGACGGAGCCTTGGAGCGCCGTTTCCAGAAAGTGCTTGTAGAGCCGAGTACCGCCGAGGAGACCCTTGACATCATCAAGAACCTGCGCGAGCGGTATGAGGACCATCACCATGTGACCTATTCGGACGACGCCCTTGTGGCCTGTGTCCGATTGACAGAGCGCTATGTGACCGACCGCGCATTTCCTGACAAGGCCATCGACGCTATGGACGAGGTGGGCGCCCGTGTGCACCTGCGCAATGCCCACATCCCCCCTGAGATAGAAGCCAAGGAAGAGGAGCTGGCCACCGCCATCCGCAAGAAGGACCAGGCCGTGAAGAGCCAGAACTACGAGTTGGCCGCCGCCTTCCGTGACCGCCAGGCCACGTTGGAGCAGGAGCTTGACGAGATGAAGAAGAAATGGCTATCGGGCGAGACCGACAACCGCGAGACGGTGACGGAGGAGAATGTGGCCGACGTGGTATCGATGATGACCGGTGTGCCCGTTCAGCGCATGGCCGAGTCGGAAGGCAAACGTCTTCGCCACATGGACAGCATCCTGAAGGAGTCGGTGGTAGGTCAGGACCGGGCCATCGACAAGATGACGAAGGCCATTCAGCGCAACCGTGTAGGTTTGAAAGACCCGAACCGTCCGATAGGCGTCTTTATGTTTTTGGGTCCGACCGGCGTTGGCAAGACCTATCTCGCCAAGAAGTTGGCCGAGCACATGTTCGGCAGTGCCGACAGTCTGATCCGTGTAGACATGAGCGAATATTCCGAGAGTTTCAACGTGTCGCGTCTGGTAGGAGCCCCTCCAGGCTATGTAGGCTATGAGGAAGGCGGCCAGTTGACCGAGAAGGTGCGTCGTCACCCCTACTCCATCGTGTTGCTCGACGAGATAGAGAAGGCCCACAGCAATGTTTTCAACATGCTGCTTCAGGTGCTTGACGAGGGTCGTCTGACCGATGGCAACGGCCGCTTGATAGACTTCCGCAACACGGTGATTATCATGACCTCCAACGCCGGCACCCGCCAGTTGAAGGAATTCGGCCGCGGTATCGGTTTCGATGCCGGAAGCGGCGGCATGATACTCGACGAGAAAGACCGCGAGAACGCCCGTTCCATCATCCAGAAGAGTCTGAGCCGTCAGTTTGCCCCTGAGTTTCTGAACCGTCTGGACGAGATTATCACCTTCGACCAGCTCGGTCTCGACTCCATCAAGCAGATTGTGGACATCGAGCTGAAGGGTGTGACCAAGCGTATCGAGTCGCTCGGCTACCATGTGCAGCTGGACGACGCCGCCAAGGAATTCCTTGCCGTGAAGGGCTATGATGTGCAGTTCGGCGCTCGTCCGCTGAAGCGCGCCATCCAGAACCATGTGGAAGACGGTATCTGCGAGCTGATACTCGGCGACGAGGTGAAGCAAGGCGACACCATCTATGTGACCCGCCAGGAGAACGAAGAACACCTAACCTTCAACCACTCATGACGGCCGACCTTATACTCCGCCTGCTGGTCTCCGCCCTCTTGGGCGGAGCCATCGGCTTTGAGCGCAGTTACCGCGCCAAGGAAGCCGGCATCAGGACCCACTTCCTTGTGTCGCTGGGCAGCACACTGTTTATGATTATCTCCCTCTACGGCTGTTTAGAAGTAGCGGAGCAGCACGGCAGCAACATCCGTGCCGACGTGTCGCGTATTGCCGCCCAGGTGGTGAGCGGCATCGGTTTTATCGGTGCCGGCACGATTATCTTCCAAAAGCATGTAATCCGCGGTCTGACCACCGCCGCCGGTCTCTGGGTGACCTCCGCCATCGGTCTGACGTGCGGTGCCGGGCAGTACACGCTGGCCATCGCCACTACGGTGATGGTGCTGATAGGTCTGGAGGCCCACAACTGGGTATTCCGCCGTTTCGGTTCGCGGAGCATGAACCTGACCTTTACAGCGAGGACCACGGAAGAGGTGAAGCGCATATTGGAAAGTTTCAAGCGCGACGGTATGAACATAGACACCTACAACATGCGCGAGAACGAGAAAGGCTGCAATGTGAGCTTAGAGGTGAAGATAAAGCGCGCTCACTATGAGAGCAGCATCCTGAAAATCATGGATGAGCTGGAAGGTGTGGCAGTGGAAAGCATAGAATAGAATAGAATAGATTAAAAATTAAAAATTAAAGATTAAAGATTAGGATGGGAGAATGGGAAGATTTTAATCGGAAGATTGGAAAATCTTGACAAGAAATAATCATCTCTGTAATAAGCGCCTTCGGTGCGGAAACTGAAAGAAATTCTCATAATACGCAGAAATTTTTCATTTCTATTGCTGTAACTATAAGAAATTATGGGAATTATGGGAAATTCTTTATTCTGAGGAGCAGAAGATTGTGGCCATGGGCAGTTATTGACGGTGAGGAAACATATAAATAAGGTATAGGCGACGACGAGATTTGCGATGCAAATATACAAAGAGAGGATGCCAGGCGGCATCCTCTCTTTGTATAGAATGGTAAGGATTGCGGTTTACTTGTCGAGGAGGATGTTCATCATCTCGACGGCAGCCTTAGCCACAGAGGTACCAGGACCGAAGATGGCAGCTACGCCAGCCTTGTAGAGGAAGTCGTAGTCCTGAGCGGGAATCACACCACCGGCGATGACCATGATATCGTCGCGTCCGAGTTTGTGCAGTTCCTCGATGAGCTGCGGGATAAGCGTCTTATGACCAGCTGCGAGCGAGGAGGCACCCACGATGTGAACATCGTTTTCTACAGCCTCGCGAGCGGCCTCGGCCGGAGTCTGGAAGAGCGGTCCCATATCGACATCGAAACCACAGTCGGCATAACCGGTAGCCACCACTTTGGCACCACGGTCGTGACCGTCCTGTCCCATTTTTGCCACGAAGATACGGGGGCGGCGTCCTTCCTTCTTGAAGAACTCCTCTGTCAACTCACAAGCTTTCTCAAAGTCGGAGTCGTTTTTGCTTTCTGCTGAATACACGCCTGAAATAGTTCTGATAACAGCTTTATAACGTCCTACAATTTCCTCGCACGCATCACTGATTTCGCCCAGTGTGCAGCGGAGTCCAGCGGCTTTGACAGCGAGAGCGAGCAGGTTCTTGTCAGACTTCTTGCCCTCGTTGAATTCTCTCACGCACTCAGTAATCTCAGCCAGGGCAGCCTTGCAGGCAGCCTCGTCGCGGTTTGCGCGGACCTGAGCCAGGCTTTCCTCCTGCTGTTTGCGCACTGCGGTGTTGTCCACCTCGAGGATATCGATAGGATCCTCGTGAGCGAGGCGGTACTTGTTGGTACCCACGATGGTCTGCACACCCGAGTCGATGCGAGCCTGTGTGCGGGCAGCGGCTTCCTCGATACGCATTTTGGGAAGACCGGTCTCGATGGCCTTGGCCATACCGCCCAGTTTTTCGATTTCCTGGATGTGCTCCCAGGCCTTGTGCACCAGTTCGTTGGTGAGCGACTCCACATAGTAAGAGCCGGCCCAGGGGTCAATCTGCTTGCACACCTTGGTCTCATTCTGGATGTAGATCTGGGTGTTACGAGCGATACGTGCGGAGAAGTCGGTAGGCAGTGCAATAGCCTCGTCGAGTGCGTTGGTATGGAGCGACTGGGTGTGACCCAGCACAGCAGCCATAGCCTCGATACAAGTACGACCCACATTGTTGAAAGGATCTTGCTCGGTGAGCGACCATCCCGAAGTCTGCGAGTGCGTACGGAGTGCCATCGACTTAGGATCTTTGGCACCGAAGCTCTTCACAATCTTGGCCCAGAGTAGACGTCCGGCACGCATTTTTGCGATTTCCATGAAGTGGTTCATACCGATAGCCCAGAAGAAGGACAGACGCGGTGCGAACTTATCGACAGGAATACCGGCGTTGACACCCGTGCGGAGATAGTCCATACCGTCGGCGAGGGTATAAGCCAGCTCGATATCGGCGGTAGCTCCAGCCTCCTGCATGTGGTAGCCCGAGATAGAGATAGAGTTGAACTTCGGCATGAACTGCGAAGTATACTCGAAGATGTCGGCAATAATCTTCATGGAGAAGGCAGGCGGGTAAATATAGGTATTACGCACCATGAACTCCTTGAGGATATCGTTCTGGATGGTACCGGCCATTTCCTCGAGTTTGGCACCCTGCTCCAGACCAGCGTTGATGTAGAAAGCCAGGATGGGCAGCACAGCGCCGTTCATGGTCATAGAGACCGACATTTTGTTGAGGGGGATACCGGCGAAAAGCACCTTCATGTTCTCAAGCGAGCAGATAGACACACCAGCCTTACCCACATCGCCCACCACACGGGCGTTGTCGGGGTCATAACCGCGGTGTGTAGGCAGGTCGAAGGCTACGGAGAGACCTTTCTGTCCGGAAGCCAGGTTTCTGCGGTAGAAAGCGTTAGACTCCTCAGCGGTGGAGAATCCGGCATACTGGCGGATGGTCCAGGGGCGGAAGGGGTACATCATAGAGTACGGGCCACGCAGGAACGGCGGAATACCGGCTGCGAAGTCGAGGTGCTCCATGCCCTCGAGGTCTTCCTTGGTGTAAACCGGTTTCACCTCGATGTGCTCGGGCGTTTTCCAGTTATATTCTATGCCATTGGCTTTTTGCCACTCGGTACCGTTTTGAGCTTTGATACCGGCATATATATCGATGTCTTTAAAATTCTTTCTCATGATTTTGAGCTTGCTTCAGATTAGATACCCAACTTAGCGTTATATTCCTTAAGTGTCTCGAGCACATTGCAGCGAACGTGGATGAAGTTCTCGATGCCAGCGGCTTTGAGGTCGTCCATGCAGGCGGGAGCACCTGCGACGACAAACATGGCACGGCCGTCGAGATACTTGAAGGCCGGAACAGCATATTCAGCATACTCATCATCACTGGAGCAAAGCACCACGATATCGGCACCAGCCTTGAGGGCGGCGTCGACACCCTCTTCCACGGTCTTGAAGCCGAGGTTGTCCATCACCTTGTAGCCGGCGCATGCGAGGAAGTTGCACGAGAACTGTGCACGGGCCTGACGCATGGCGAGGTTGCCGATGGTAAGCATGAAGGCAACGGGTGTCTTAGCATTCTCGGTATGGATGCGGAGGTCTTCGAAGTCAGCAGCCAGACGTGTAGACTTGATGGTCTTGAGAGGTGTCTCCTCCTCACCGCCCTTGCAGCAGCATTTTGCCTCGAGGGGAGCCTTGCCTTCCGACTTCTCGGTGAAGTTGGGGAACTGGTTGGTACCGAGGAGGAACTCCTTGCGCTTGGCGGCGTCGGCATGACGCTTCACGTTGGTAGCGTTGATATCATCCTGGACGGTTCCGGCCTTGACGGCAGCGAGGAAACCGCCCTCCTCCTCCACTTTGAGGAAGATTTTCCAGCCCTCGTTGGCGAGGCTGTCGGTGAGGTGCTCAATATAATAAGAACCGGCGCCCGGGTCAACGACGGAAGCGAAGTGGCTTTCCTCCTTGAGCAGGAGCTGCTGGTTGCGTGCGATACGCTCGGAGAAGTCGGACGGAGCCTCATAGGGAGCGTCGAACGGAGTGACGACCATGGAGTGAACGCCGGCGATGGCAGCGCTCATAGCCTCAGTCTGCGAGCGGAGCAGATTGACATAGCTGTCGAAGACTGTCTGGTTGTAGCGCGAGGTGACAGCATTGACAATCATCTTGCAAGCGCAGTCGCATTTCGGCTCATACGTCTTCACAATCTGCGCCCAGAGCATACGTGCGGCGCGGAATTTGGCCAGCTCCATGAAATAGTTCTCGGAGATGCCCATATTGAATTTGATCTTCTTAGCAGCGAGGTCGGCGTCGACACCGGCATCGGTGAGGAGCTGCATATACTCATTTCCCCAAGCCAGCGCATAGCCCAATTCCTGCACGATGTAAGCGCCTGAATTGTTGAGTGCGAGAGAGTCGACCGAGATGCAACGGAAGTTAGGATACTCCTTGAGCGACTCAACGAGTTGGGGAGCCACTTTGAGTACCTCTTCAGCATCCTTGCCCTTCATAAGCATCATGCGGAAGGGGTCGAAGTCGATGCTGCCGACGAGTTTTTCCTTGTCGTAGCCTTTCTTTTCAAAATAAGCCTTGAGGATTTCGGCCAGCTCGAGGGCGTGGCGCATGCAAGTGTGGAAGTTGACCTCGATGCACTCGCACTGGATGTCTTTGAGGAGTGTCTCGATGAACTCAGCGTTCACTTTGTCGCCATGGATGCGGAAACCGAGCGAATCGATGCCTTTGTTGAGGATGTCGAGTGCCTTTTCGTTGGCAGCGGCGGCATCTTCGGCATTGATTTCCTGTCTTACATACCAGATGTTGTCGTTTTTCTTGTTGCCTCTGACGAAGGGGAATTCGCCGGGCAGCGACTCAGGAGTTTTCAGTTTCAGCACATCTTCCCTGCGGTAGAAAGGCTGCACGTTAAAACCTTCGTTGGTTCTCCAGACGAGTCTCTTGTTGAAATCGGCGCCTTTCAGGTCGACTTGGATTTTGTCCAGCCATTCCTGTGTAGTAGGAGCCTGAAACTCGGTAAAGAGTTTTTCCTTGTTGTTTGACATAGTGTGAATTGTTATTATATAAGTTTAATCCAAATAGTATTAGGCTGCAAAGGTAACATGTTATTTTGTAAAAAGGATAGAAAATCCGGAATTTTTTCACTTTAAAATTAAAAAAACAAAAAACGATTTTTCGGTTTAAAATAATGGCTTGAAAATTCCTTTATGAATAAAATAATGCCTAACTTTGCACCCGAATTTGCGTTTTTTAAGAATGGAGTGGATAACCAACCTTTTTACGTCTACAGAATCAGTTGCCCATATCGTACTGCTTTACGCGATAGTGATAGCTGTAGGCGTGTATTTAGGTAAGATAAAGATAGGCGGAGTATCATTAGGGGTGACATTTGTGTTGTTTGCCGGCATTGTGGCCGGTCACATTCATTTTACGGCCCCGCAAGCCATTTTGAATTTCGGTCAGGACTTTGGTTTGATATTGTTTGTGTTCATGATCGGTTTGCAGGTAGGTCCCGGTTTCTTTGAAAGTTTCCGCAAGGACGGTGTGACGCTGAACCGTCTGGCCACCGCCACGATACTGTTGAACATCGCCGTGATGTTCGGTTGCTACTATCTCTTCTTCGACACCTCCAATCCCTACAACCTGCCCATGCTGGTAGGTACCCTTTATGGTGCTGTGACCAACACCCCCGCTCTGGGTGCCGCCTCTGAGGCGATGAGTTCCGTTTTCAAGGGCGATGTTCCCCAGATAGCCTCCGGCTACGCCTGTGCCTACCCCCTTGGTGTGGTTGGCATTATCCTGGCCACGATAGCCGTTCGTTTTCTCTGCAAGGTGAAGTTGGAAGACGAGGAAGCCCAGTTGCTGGCCGAGGAAGCCACCAATCCCCACGAGAAGCCCTACAAGATGCACCTGCGTGTGACCAACCTATATTTGGCCGGCCGCACTCTGATGCAGATAAGCGAGTTTTTGAACCGCGACTTTGTGTGTTCGCGTATTCTTCACGACGGCGAGGTGAGTATTCCCAACAGCAAGACCATCTTCGAGGTCGGCGACGAGTTGCTCGTTGTGTGTGCCGAGGCCGACGCCGAGCCCATCAAGGCCTTTATCGGTCCCGAGGTGCCCGGTGAGTGGAACACCGAGTTGGAAGCCCAGCCGATGGTAGCCCGCCGCATCGTGGTGACCCGTCCGTCGATGAACGGCAAGACCCTTGGCAAGATGCACTTTGCGAGCGTTTACGGTGTGAATGTGACCCGTATCACCCGTCACGGCATCGACCTTTTTGCCGGCCGCAGTCACCATTTCCACATCGGCGACCGCGTGATGGTGGTAGGTCCTGAGGACAATGTGAACCGTGTGGCCGACATGATGGGCAACGCCGCCCACCGTCTGAACGCCCCCAACATCGCCACCATTTTCGTAGGCATCATGCTGGGCATCATCTTGGGCTCGCTCCCCTTCTTCATTCCCGGCATGCCCGAGCCCATGAAGCTCGGTTTGGCAGGCGGTCCGCTTATCGTAGCCATTCTGATAGGCCGTTTCGGCTACCGCATCAAACTCGTCACCTACACCACGACGAGTGCCAACATGATGCTTCGTGAGATAGGCCTGGTACTTTTTTTGGCGAGTGTGGGCATCAAGGCCGGTGCCGGATTCTGGGATACGGTCGTAGCCGGTGACGGTATTAAATATGTGTACAGCGGTTTTCTCATCACGGTACTCCCCATCCTTATAGTAGGCGTGTACAGCCGCTTGAAATACAAATTCAACTATTTCACCATCATGGGCATGCTGGCCGGCACCTACACCGATCCCCCCGCCCTGGCCTACGCCAACGGCGTCTGTTCGAAGGAAGCCCCCTCTATAGGCTACTCGACGGTATATCCGCTGAGCATGTTTCTGAGGATTCTGACGGCGCAGATCATCGTGCTCTTCTTCTGCGGGGCATAAGGAGTCGCCCATCAGGCAGATAACATAATCACCGAAAGATATCAAACAAACATATATAAAAATATAATACACATGAAACGTATCAATCTCTTGTTGGCCGTTTTGCTGCTATACGGAGCCAATGCGTGGAGTCAGGGTGCCAAGAACATCAAGATAAACGAGGTGCTCACCCACAACACGGCCAGCCTTCAGGACGGTTACGGGCAGCATCCGGCATGGATAGAGCTGGCCAACGTGTCGTACAGCACCTACAATGTGCGAGGCATGTACATCACCACCGACCGCAGTGTACTCGATCCGACGATGTCGGCCCCCGACCGTATCGCCCGCATGTCGATTATTCCCAACAACGAGCCGAAGACCAGTATGTCCGGCCGTCAGCACCTGGTGTTCTTTCTGAACAGCCAGCCTGCCAAGGGGTCTCTCCATCTGCCCGTAAAAGCCGAGGCCGGCGCCCCCGTATGGGTGGCCCTTTATGACGGCAACGGTGTGGACCTGATTGACTCAGTGTCGGTGCCCCCCCTTAAAGAGAACTGCTCCTACGCCCGCGAGAAAGACGGTTCATCGATCTGGGTGATGAAGGCCACCGACGCTGTAACCCCCGGCATCGGCAACTTCATCCAGGTGACGGAGACCAAAGTGGCCAAGTTGAAGAAAGACGACCCCTACGGTTTCGGCATCACCCTTCTCTCGATGGGCATTGTGTTCAGCTGTCTGGCCCTTCTTTTTGTCTTCTTCACCCTCTTCGGTATTTTCATGAAGAACAAGAAGCGCATCCGCGAGATGCTCGGTCTGTCGCGCACCCAGAAGAAGAAGATTGTGGGTCTGGACGAGGAAGACGCCCGCGCCTTCCCCAACAAGTCGCTGGAGCGCAGCAAGACCTACGACCGCGACATCTACATCGCCGTGATATCGATGGCCCTGAAGCAGTATTCGGACGACGTGCACGACACCGAGAGCGGCGTTATCACCATCCGTCCTCACAATTCGAAGTGGCATTCCGTATAAACTAAAAAACAACAAGCAAAAAAAGCAACAAGATATGAACACGAACAGCAATAAATACCAGTATACCGTGAAAGGCGTCGACTACGACGTAGAGATAGAGAGTGTGGAGGGCAACATTGCCAAAGTGACTGTGAACGGCAAGACCTTTGACGTGGAGCTGAAACAGCCGCTGAAGGAGACCCCGCACCGTCCTGTTCACATTGAGGCCCCGCGTCCTGTGGCCGCCCCCGCTGCAGCCCCTGTGCAGCCCAAGCCCGCCCCTGTGGCTCCCGGCCGCGGCACCCAGGTGAACGCCCCCCTGCCCGGCACCATCACCGATGTGAAGGTGAAGGAAGGCGACATGGTGAAGATAGGCGACACCGTGGTGGTGCTTGAGGCCATGAAGATGCAGAACAACATTGAGGCCGAGAAGACCGGCAAGATAGGAGCCGTATTGGTGAAAGTTGGCGACACCGTGATGGAAGGCGCCCCGTTAGTAACGATAGAGTAATAGAGCCATGGGATTTTGGGATTTTATAGTAAGTAATTTCTACGAATTCCTGTCGTTCACAGGATTCGCCAATGCCACGGTGCCCAATCTGATAATGATAGCCGTGGGAGCATTTTTCATCTGGCTTGCCATCAAGAAAGACTTTGAGCCGCTGCTTCTGGTGCCCATCGGCCTGGGCATTATCTTGGGCAACATCCCCTTCCGTGCCGATGCCGGTCTGGAGATCGGCCTCTACGAAGACAACTCCGTGCTGAACATCTTCTATCAGGGCGTGCGCCAGGGCTGGTATCCTCCGCTCGTTTTCTTAGGCATCGGTGCCATGACCGACTTCTCGTCGCTCATCAGCAACCCGAAGCTCATTTTAATAGGTGCCGCCGCCCAGTTTGGTATCTTCGGCGCCTATATGGTAGCTCTGGCCCTGGGCTTTGAGCCCAACCAAGCAGCCGGTATCGCCATCATCGGCGGTGCCGACGGTCCCACCGCCATCTTCCTCTCCTCGAAGCTGAGTCCCAACCTGATGGGTGCCATTGCCGTGTGCGCCTACTCGTACATGGCCCTTGTGCCCGTGATTCAGCCGCCCTTGATGCGCCTGCTCACCACCAAGAAAGAGCGCGTGATACACATGAAGCCCGCCCGTCCCGTGAGCCAGACCGAGCGCATCCTCTTCCCCATTATCGGATTGCTTCTCACCACCTTCCTGGTGCCCTCCGGTCTGCCCCTGCTCGGCATGCTCTTCTTCGGCAACCTGCTGAAAGAGAGCGGCAAGACCACCCGTTTGGCCAAGACCGCCGGCAGTGCGCTGAACGACGTAGTGGTGGTGCTGCTGGGCCTGACGGTGGGCTGCTCCACCCAGGCCAGCGAGTTCCTGACCATGAACACCATCAAGATTTTCGTGCTCGGTGCCATGGCCTTCATCGTGGCCAGCTGCAGCGGCATCCTGTTTGTGAAGCTGATGAACCTGTTCCTTCCGAAGGACAAGAAGATCAACCCGCTGATTGGCAACGCCGGTGTGAGCGCCGTGCCCATGAGCGCCCGTATCTCCAATAACCTCGGTTTGGAGTACGACCGTCACAACTTCCTTCTCATGCACGCCATGGGTCCGAATGTGGCCGGTGTGATTGGCTCCGCCGTGGCCGCCGGTACGCTGCTGGGATTCTTCAGTTAAGAAATACATCACCGCAAGATTATGAGACGTTCTGCCACCAGCATCTTCGCCATCATAATAACAGTTTGCGGCATTCTCGCTGCCATCGGAATCTCCTCGTGTGCCGACAAGCAGCAACAAGCAAGCTGTCGGTCAGTGAATCCACTGGCCGACAGCTTGCTGCGTAGAGGGCAGGAGCTCTACGAAAAAGACGAGTATATGGAAAGCCTAACCATTCTCAAAAAAGCCCATGAAATCTTTACCGAAGAAAAGGATTCCATCCACATCAGCCTCACAGACCGTACCATCAGTGAATGCTACTGGCGCATGGGCGAACTTGAAAACTCGATTGTCACCATTCTGGAAGCGCTGCGCATAGACAGCCTTATGGGCAATGAAGAACACCTGAGCAGCGACTACCATGACCTAGCAATATTTTACATCAACAAGAAAAATGTAGACAACCACTACAAACGCCTTGCAAAAGAATATATCGACAAGGCCGTAGCATTGGAACGAAAGCTTAACAGACATGAAAAACTTACCATCCGTTACGGCATGGCCTGTGAGATATACACCCATTTAGACCTTCTCGATGAAGCGCTGCAATTTGGCCACCTTGGTTATGAAGAAGCCAAATTGATACACGACACTGCAAGCATGTACACCCGCAACAGTCAGATAGCGATGGTTCTCATGGAATCCAATCATTTTGAAGAAGCCGAAGCCCGATTAAAAGAAAGCATTCGTTATTGGGAAAGGAAAGGTACTTACGGAAGTCTGAATGTTATCGACTATATTGACCTTGGCAATCTCTATGAAGAGTCAGGAAGAGACGACGATGCCATCATGGCATATAATCAGGCGAAAGTTTTAGCCCAACAGCTAAAAATGTATGCCAAGGTAAATGGAGTCTCAAACAGGTTATCCCGTCTATACCACAAGAAAAAAAGATATGAGAAAGCCATTCAGGAGATAAACGATGCACGAGCAGCCCGTAACAATATCAAAAAGGGTGAGGACAAAATCATTGCTTCTCTCTATGAAAACAAGGTAGAACAAGAAAATCAAGAAAGTGTTATTTCGGAACAAAAGAACAAGATTACTGTGCGAAATACGCTTTTAACGATTGTTGTTGTCCTCGTCGGCCTTATGATGATTGCCTTGGCTGTTCTATACCACAAAAAACGGTGGCCCTTCAGTGTGAGAGAGCGTGAAGTAAAGGAGATTGTGGTGGTAGAGAAAGCCATCCAAGAACCCCCAACTGAAGAAAATAAGGAAACCTTCAAGCACCAGTTGGACAAGGTGATAATATCCCATCTTGACGACCCCAACCTATCATCTGTACTTCTGGCTGAAAAACTATCTATGAGTCAGCGGCACTTGAACCGCAAGTTGAAAGAGACAACCGGAAAGGACACGGCCAACTATATCCGCGAAATGAGAATAGAGGAAGCCAAACGACTCTTAGAGCACACACACGACAGCATCAGCGAGATATACATGAAATGCGGTTTCGACAATCCAAGTTATTTTTCGCGCGTTTTCAAACAGATTGTGGGCGTTTCTCCAACCGAATACAGGAAACTTAAGCCTTAAACAGCCAAGACTTATTATTTATTCTTTTTAAGGGAAAACCGTTTAATTATCGTATATTCCCTGTATATTTTTTCATTTAACAACATTTTTCCTTAAAAATGTCCACTGAGTGACACATTTTGTCCGATGGATGCAAAAAAAGACTGACAAAGATTGATAGTTTTGCGTAATTATTTTTGTTACCAATTTTTACTATCATGAAAAAGACCTTACTATCAATTATCGGAGTGCTCATCTGGATGATGACAGTTCCTCATGCCGTTCTCGCACAGGATGTGGGAAGCAAGTTTGGTATTTCAAATGGTGTTATGGACAAGCAGGCCATAACAGAACAGCTCCGGCAGCGGCAGCCGGAAGTAATCACCCCCACGTGGTATACAGAACAAGTATTGAAGAAGAAAGGCGTCTCTGCTTCAGAAAAGCCAAAGACGGCAAATTTAGCCGTGAACACCGTACGGCAAATGATGCCTATGCTTCGTCCCGAACAGGTACGCCATCTTGCCCAGCGCATGCAAGCCAAAGGTTTGCTTACACCACCACAAAACACAGCTCCGCTTCGCATACAGTCGAGTGATGGAGAACCCGTAGAGCTTTGGGCCTGGTCCATGATGAGTATGGCTTGGTATATGTCTGGCGACAATCAAAATCCTGGTCTAATCAGCATACAATTAGATGATAATGAAATCAGTGTATCCGATATATATCGCAGAGAACAATACATCATGGGAAGTGGTGGTATGTTACTCATAGATGACACCTATTACGCGTTCGAGAAATCCAAAAATATTGGCTTATATAGCTACTATCAATTGTATGAATATGATACAGCCACCTGGACAGGCGACCAACCCACGGAGCAAATCCTTGCCAGTGCATTATATCCAGCCTACGATTCAAAAAGTGGACTCGTATACGTGCTTTATGCAGTCGGTGACACAGATGGCGAGGCCTTTTCATTCGGCTATTTTGACCTTGAAAGCCAACGGCTATACAAAATCTGCGACACCAACATTATAAAGAATAGAAACAATGCAGCCGGATGCACCTTCTTGCTCACCACCGATGGCAAATTCTACTTTGCAGAGCGGGATGAGAGTTTATATGCTTTCAATCCAGAGACCGGTGAAGCCACACTGATAGGCAAGCCCCTATCGGAATCGCTCAGTTCCAGAGCTTGGGCCATAGACCACCGCACCGACAAGATTTATATGATGTCCTATGATAAGGCCTCGCAGTCGGGCATCTATGAGATCAATCCCGAAACTGCAGAAGCCACCGAGTTGGGCCGTATCCCCATGGGCCATTGGGTTATGTCAATGGGAGTTCCCTGTCAATATCACGCTGCTGACTCCCCCGCCAAGCCAGAGAACTTGTCGGCCCATTTTGAGAATGGGCAAAAAGAAGGCGCCATCAATTTTACGCTGCCACAAACCACAAGGAAAGGCGAAACACTTGATGGAACACTTCGCTATACTATAATGGTGAATGGTGTGGAAAATTCTACCGGTGAAGCTATTGCCGGTGAGGCAGTGACGGCGAATACGACATTAAGCCGCAATGGTTTCAATGCCATCACCGTTAAATCCAATGAAGGTGTTGAAGCCCATGTATACGTGTATGCAGGCGATGACATACCCAAGGCAGTAGAGAATGTGACCATCGGGAATGAAGGTCACCAAATAGAACTCTCATGGGCGCCCTCCACTGAAGGCATGAACGGTGGATATGTGAATCCCGATGACGTAAAATATATCGTGACGCGCTACCCAGACAGCTTGGTGTTAGGTACAGTGAGCAACACCTCATTTACCGACATTGTGATGCCGGAGAAGCCCACCGTATATCATTATGGAGTCAAAACAGTTTTCAACGGAAAGGAAGGGGATGAGACGAAGTCGGAGAAAATAGCCATCAGCGATGGTTTCGAACTACCATACCATGAAGATTTCCTAGCAGACGACATCAGCTATTTCTACTACGCCCCACTCAGAGGCGAGAACAGCAACTTCGGTTGGCACATTGAAACGTTTATTGATGAGAACGAAGAAAAATACGGTGTAGCCTTCTCAGACTTTTCATGGCCGGATATGTGCGACACCGACCACTGGTTATACACGCCTGAATTCATCATGCAACCAGGAGTCTACAGTATCACATTGTTCATCTGTCCCAGAGATACAGAAGGATGGGATCCCAATCAATTAAGCATTTACTTCGGCAAGGGGCTTTCCTCGGGAGAACTGGCTGAAGTACTTGCCCCAACCGACATAGAATTGGGATTCCAGCGTATTTCTGCCAATGTGCGAGTAGAAGAAGCAGGCAACTACAGATTCGCCCTCCGTTGCACATCGGAAACAGAGAACAGCAGTGGTCTGTGGTTGGAAGAGTATGACATAGACGGAGGAGCCAGGCCAGAAGCCCCCGAAGCTCCACAACTGGCACTTGCCGCAGCCCCACTGGGCGCTCAAGCAGTGAATGTGACTGTAACAGCCCCGACGAAGACTATTGGAGGCAGAGAATTGAACAGCATAGACAAAATAGAGATTCATCGATATGACAGTCTGTATATTGGCGGTGTACGCGATATTCTCGTGAAGACATTCGAACAACCAGCCCCCGGCGAGATACTGACATTCACCGACACCCCATTCCTTGACGGATGTTTTGAAACCTATTGGACCATGGCCTATAATGAAGCAGGAATCGGTGCAATGACCGATGGCAGACTATATGCAGGCCAAGACTATCCACTAGCTCCTGAAGAACCTGATGTATGGGCAGATGTCAAACCCCATGTGACATGGAAATCCCCTGTAGGCACCCAATACGGCGGTTATGCCGACCTTGACAACCTCACATATAATATCTATATGGTAGAACCTGTTTGGGAAGAATTATACATGGTAGCCGACGGAGTGAGCGGAACCTTTTACGACGACGAGTCGGCTGATATGGAAGGCGGCAACACCGAATTTGGTGACCAGTACCCACTCTCTTATGCAATCTCCGCGCTGAATGGTAACCGCAGCAGTTACACCGCTTACACATGGCCAGTTCTTGTGGGCACCCCCTACAAACTACCCATATTGGAGAGTTTTTTGAATTTCAATACACCTAGACTAAGTTGGAAGCACCAATGGGTTCATCGTGTTCGCGAAGGCGGCTGGAATTTGGGCTATGGAGACAAGATGACCCGTGACGGCGACGACCTCCGCTGCTGGGTGATGGGCGGCTACGGCAATATGGAACTCACCTCCGGCCGTATCACCCTGAAGGGAGCCGAAAGGCCACGCCTATTGTACAGTTACTACCAGTTGCCCGGTCAAAGCAACCGTCTGGAAGCCAAGATTGTGTTGCACGACGGCACGGAAAAGATTGTGGGCACACATGATTTCGCCACCATGCAAGGCGGCATGAAGTGGGTGACCCAGGAAGTGGATCTCAGCGAATATGCAAGTGAAGACTGGGTGATGCTTCGATTCAGCTGCTATGGTGACAATCTACAAGAATATGTTTTGCTCGACGACATACGCGTCTTCGACCTTGTGGAGAAGAACCTGTCGATGAAAGGCATGACCGTGCCAGAGCTCATCCGTCTTGGAAAGCCCAAGCACATACAAGCCTATATCACCAACACAGGCAGTCAGACAGCCACAGGCTACCATGTGAATCTATATGTAAACGACAAGTTGGAAGCCAGTGTAGCCGGCCCCTCTATCGAAAGTCTTGCAAACGCCACCATCGAGTTGCCGTATGACCCAAGGGCCGACGCAATACGCTACAGTGATGCACGAGTGGAAATTGCTTGGGACGACGACCAGATAGCAGAGGACAATGTATCTGACACCAAGAGCTTCCAGGTGCTGAACAATGCATTAGCTATTGTAACCGACCTGGCAGCAGAAGAGAATGAAGACGGTACGATAGGTCTTGGATGGAGCGAACCCGTGAATGAACACGACTACACCTTTACAGAAGATTTTGAGAGTGCCTACTATGAAGCAGGAAGCACCGAATACCTCGGGGACTGGAAACTGGTGGACCAGGACAGAGGCTATACAAAGAAGATAATCGGCCTTAACTGGAGCACCGCCGGCGACCCCGCCTCGTTCATCGTCTATTTGCCCAATATATGGAGCGGTGTAACGGGTCTCAGCAACGACCCTGTCTGGGGAACCTACTCAGGCTCTCGCTGTGCCATCAGCATGGGCACCATTCCAGAAGGCGGCATCCAAGGCAACGATGACTGGATGATCAGCACCGAGCTAACGGGCGAAGCCCAAACCATCTCGCTTTGGGCCAAGAGCCTGGTCGACCAAATAGGCAACGCCGAGTCGTTTGAGGTGCTCTACTCCACCACCGGCCGCGAAGTGGAAGATTTTACTACTGCAGCCACCTACAGAGACATTTCAGCCGTCTGGACCAAATACGAGGTTGCCATCCCCGCCGGCGCGAAATATTTGGCCATTCGGAACATCGGCAAGAACAGGAACATGCTCTCCATCGACGACATCACGATGAAAGTGGCAGGATATACCCCACAACAGTATGTAATCTGGCGAAACGGTGAGCCTACCGACACCATCAATGCCGAACAGACGGTGTATACCGACCGTGTGAAAGAAAACGGAGACTACACCTATCAAATACAGGTGCTCTACGAAGAAGGTCCCTCACGACTCTCCAACGCAGCCCTGGTGACCGCCAGCAACGGAATAGCGGAAATGAGTCGAGGCGCACTCCGCGTAGGCAGCCAGCCCGGATACATAGAAGTGTATGAGGCGGAAGGAGAGCGTGTAGAAATATTCACGCCTGACGGCCGCAGGGTGTACACAGGCACAGGCCGTAGATATCTCTCCGTGGCCGTACAGCGCGGCACCTATATCGTCCGCATTGGCTGCAAGGCCACCAAGATAATAGTAAGATAAAACAAGAAAAACAGGTACGCCTCTCTGCGCATTGAACGCAGAGAGGGTACCTCATTTTGAATCATCCATGAGAAAACTTATTCTTTTCTTTCTCTTATGCTACGCCACGGCAGCGTGGTCGATTCCTGCCAAGAAAGAATGGCGCATCTACCAACAACCCGACGGGACATCGATAGAACTGATGCTCGTTGGCGATGAGTATTTCCACTTTTACGTGACCCGCGACGACGTGCCCGTGGTGGAAGAATCCGGCTGCTTTTACTATGCCCGAGTATCGGGAACAGCCCTACTCCCCACCAGCGTCCTGGCCCATGAAGTCCAGAGACGTACGGCAGAAGACAAACAGCACATCATAAGTATAGAGGAAGTGAAGCAACTGCCCCACCAGCGAATGCAGATACCCAGGACGATTGGAGATACAGACCATCCCGCCTATACAGGCAGCAAAAAAGGTCTTATTATATTGGCCAATTTCAGCAACAAGAAGTTCGAAGGCTACGATGATGACCCAGAGCAAGTGAGACAGCGTTACGACGACATGGCCAACTTGCCCGGTTACACCAATGAATGGGGCGCCATAGGCAGTGTGCACGATTACTACACCGACCAAAGTTATGGCCAGTTTGACTTAACCTTCGATGTGATAGGCCCCGTAAATCTTGCCAAGACAAACCTCTATTACGGCAAGAACTCCCCTAGTACCGATTTTGCCGCCCCTGAAATGATTATGGAATGCTGTGCAGCAGTAGATAGTTTGGTAGATTTTACTATCTACGATTGGGACGGTGACGGTGTGGTGGAAGAAGTCTTCGTGCTCTATGCCGGCTACGGTGAAGCAACAGGCGGCGGTGCCGCCACCATCTGGCCACATATGTCATCTTTGAAAGCTCACAGCCAATATAACACAAACATACCAGAGGAAGTTGTGCACGACGGTGTTCAAATAGACGTATACGCCTGCAGCAACGAGCTATACAGAAGCGGCCGTCCGATGGGCATCGGTGTGATTTGCCATGAGTTTTCCCACTGTCTTGGCCTGCCCGACATGTACGATACCAGCGACAGCAAGAATTTCGGCATGG
>ONMI01000067.1 GCA_900318915.1 uncultured Prevotellaceae bacterium
CCAGAAAAGTGCCCGTTGCTACAAACGGCTGGCACAGACCAACCTTATCAACGGCAGTTACGAGGTGGCCCGCAAATACCTCCTGGCGCTGCGGAAAACGCTCTTCTACAAGGACTGGGCCAACGAGACTATGCAGTTGCTCGGGAATGAAAAGGCAGTGGACAAGCATCCAGAATACGGACGCCTGCGGCGACTGGTCTACGATGAGGACTTCTTCTTCAGCGACCATGTGACGCCTGAGATGATACAGAGCCTCTTCTTCAGCAACACGTCCAACCGCCTTGCCTATGAATATCTCATGGCCTCCTATCTGCTGACGGGCGACCTTGAAAACTTTGCCAACTATGTGGGTTGGGGCGAGAAACTCGGCTATCCTGCCATACCGCGGCATTTCCAGGAGGCACTGGTCTTGAAATGGGGTTTCCACCATGAGAAAGACGAGCAACTGCCCATCCAGGTGAGCCAAGCCACGGCGCAGCGCTTCAACCAGTTCTATCTGTATATCAACTCACCATCGATGACCCCAGAGGGACTGGCGCAACGCTTCGGCGACACTTACTGGCACTACTACTTCACGTCGCTCAAGCATTGAAACAGCGGAGTAGTCACTTCCTCTCTACTTCCATCCCGTTATCTTCCGGATAAAGGGTATCAACTCCTCGGCCATGTGGGCATGCTGCCGCTTGGAGGGGTGCTTGTGGGTGCCATAACCATAGGTGCCGTCGGCAGGTGTGAAGTCGAAACGGTACACTTCGTCATCGCCTCTGCGCACGGCATCGTCGATGGCAGCCTGCTGGGCACGCTTCACATCCTCAAGGCGCTGTCCCTTGAGCATGGTGCCGGTGAGAAGCACTATCTTGGCGTGGGGATAATGGCCGCGCAGGGTGACCAGAAACTGTTTGAAGGCGGCAGTGAGCAGACTGGTTTCGTAAGAAGGATGGGTCGTGTCATTGGTGCCCAGATTCACACACACCACATCGGGCTGGTAACGGGAAAAATCCCACCGCTCGCCGCCCATACCGAACTGCGTATAGGGGTAGAGGGCGGGCAGCACATTCTTGTCGCCCCGCACATTGCCGTTGTTGTTGCGATAGATGCCGATGCCCGAGCGGGCCACTATCTGGCACTGGGCATTCAGCGCACGGGCCACCAGCGACTCATAGGCATAATACACATTCTGCTGACTATAGGAAAACTTCTTCTCGCTGCCGTCGCCCTCGATTCCATAGGCACAGGTGATGGAATTGCCGATAAACTCCATCTTGCGCTCCGGCAACTGCGGCCGCTGGCACAGCGTAGCCTCATCGTCGAGCAGAAAGCCGTAAAATTTGGGGTGCTTCAGCAGGCCTTCGATGGCATAGGTCAGGGCCACGCGGTGCTCGCCGGCACCGAGTCCGTCGGCCACGAGCAGCACGGAGTCGGTCTCCGAAGCCTCAATCTTGAAGGGGTCCCTGCCGTCTATCTCCACCATGAAGAATCCGCAGCCCGGATTGGTCTTCATACGCAGCGACGTGCCGGTGAAGGCGGCGTGTATCTGCAGTCCGGGGTAAGTCCACGAGGCACACTGCCCTTTAAGGCTCATACGGCCCACATAAGCCAGGCGGCTGTCGCTGGCAGGCACGAAATTGGTTTTCTGGGCATGGAGCATGGCTGCGGCCACAACAAACAGCAGCACGGAGGAGACGATGAGTCGGCGCATTTTTCTGTTGTTTTTTGAAAAAAGATTAGAATTGGGCATAGATGAACGGCTGTACACTGTTCTGACGGAAGTTGACCACCAGCTGCAGCACCACAAGCAGCACGATGAGCTTGAAGGTCCACGGACTGCTTACGAACCATTCCTTGATCCGCTCCACATGTCGCTCGCGCATGGCATGCAGGGCATAGCCCAGCACCAGGAAGATGGTCCAGGTGGTGCGGCGCGTCACGAAGGGCACGAAATAGTCCCAGCTGAAGTCGTAGAGTATGCTGTCGAGTATCTTGTAGGCGGTGTGCATGCTGTCGGCACGGAAGAACACCCACAGCACGGCCACATAGGTGAACGTGAGAACGAAGGAGGCCACACGGATGGTCCAATGGTCGGGCAGACGGTCGAGCCACCGCTTGCTGGCCTTGTGTATCATCAGGCCCACACCGTGCATGGCGCCCCAGAACACGAACATCCATGAGGCGCCGTGCCATAGACCGCACACGGCCATGGTGATGAAATTGTTCACATAGGTGCGCACGGTGCCGCGGCGGTTGCCGCCCAGCGGTATGTAGAGATAGTCGCGGAACCAGGTGGACAGCGAGATGTGCCAGCGGTGCCAGAACTCGCCCAGGTTGAGCGACTGGTAGGGATATCTGAAGTTCTCTTTCAGCTGGAATCCCATCAGGGCGGCGATACCGATGCTCAGGTCGCTGTAGCCGGAGAAGTCGCAGTAAATCTGCAAGGTATAGCCCAGGACGCCCATCAGGTTCTCAAAACCCGAATAGGCCATGGGGTCTTCGAAAATCCAGTTGTTGTACTGGGCGATATAGTCGGCTATGAGCAGTTTCTTGAGCATGCCCACGATGATGAGCCACAGGCCGATGTAGGCGCTCCTGTCGGTCACGGGTGCCGGCTGCTTAAGCTGCGGCAGCAGGGTGCCGGCCCGGGTGATGGGGCCTGCCATGATGAGCGGGAAGAAGGTCAGGTAGAAGGCATACTCGAGCAGGCTCACCTCGTCGGTGTACTTGCGTTTGTACACATCCACAGTATAGCTGATGGCCTGGAAGGTATAGAAGGAGATGCCGATGGGCAGCAGCAGGGACAGCGGGGCGAAATTGGTGCGCACCACATCGTTCACGATGTCGATGAAGAAATTGGTGTACTTGAAATAGGCGAGCGGCAGGAGGTCGATGACCACAGTGGCCCACATCCACCACAGCCGCTGCCGGCCTTCCCTCTCGTGCATCTGCCGGGTGAGCCACCACGACACGAGCACGGTGGCGGGCAGCAACAGCATGAGCAGGCCGTTGGCCTTGTAGGCGAAGAAGAGGCTGAACAGCACCACATAGCCCATCATCAGCGTGCGGCGCTCTCTACCTATGAGGATATAGACCAGGAAGAAGGCCACGAAGGCAAACATGAAGGGCACCGTGACCAGCGACCAGGTCTTGTCGGGCTCCGTGAGGAACGCGATGAGGGAGTTGAGAATATGTTCTGTCTGGCTCATTGTGCAGCGGGTCTCCTCATTACTTGCCAGGGTCGTTGGGCATCATGATGGTCCAATTGGTCGATTTCACTTTCTCCGTGGGCACCTCCATCACGATGGGATGGGCAGTCTCGTCGCTGCTGAGCCACAGCGCCACCTTGTCGAACCACACAGCGGCGGCCGAGAATGTGGGGTGCATGTGGTCCTTGCCGCGCTCCAGCTCCAGGTGGCGGCTGTCGAAATAGCGCTCCTTGCCCACATGGCGGATGATAATCTCATTGATGCCGGTGTCGTCTTTCCAGTTGGGCGGACTGATCCACACGAAGGGCACATTGCCTATCTTGCTGATGATGGTCTTGATGTATTCCTCGCGTTGGTCCAGGTCGCGCACGAAGAGCTCATTGCTGCACAGACATATCACCACATAAGTGGGCTTCACCTGCTGCAGGTAGTAGTCGAGGGTGCGGGTCTTGGCCCACCGCTCCGAGGTGCTGCTGTACCAGAGCACGGTATGCAGGTCGTGACCGTTGCGGCCGGCGTATTCGTAGAAACGGCGTGCCAGGCCCTCGAGCATGGAGTCGCCTATGAAGAGGATGGTCTGGGGGTTGGTATCCTTCACCTTCACGGGCACGGTGTCGGCTTTCTCCTTCAGTGCCGTGGTGTCGTTGATTTCCTGAAGCATGGCTATCTTGATTTTCTTCAGGGGCTGACTGGCGAACGACCAGTCGATGGGATTGATGGCATAGACCACCATGGCCACAACGGCACACAGCAGCAACAAGAGTATCTTCTTCTGGGTATTCATCCTGAATAGCTTCACAATAGTTTTTTGTGTCTCACCTTCTCTACGGCTCTACGGGCTTAATGGTGATTTTCTCCGGCACCTTGGGCTTGGGGGTAAGGTCTACCTTGGGGCTTATCTGCTGCGTCACAGAGGGAGCAGGAGCACTCACTTCCTTGCCTTCCGACTTTGACGATGACTCGCGCTGGGGTCTCGCTGTCTGCCGCTGCTGCATGGCCCGCTCAGCCTCGTCGCCGCTGATGCCGGTGATGCGCTCGCCGTTGGCGTCATAGCGCGCCACACGGCCGAACGACTGCACCTGGTAGCCCTCCTTGTCGGGGGTCACACGGCCGCGGTCCAGATACTGCACAATCTTCGTGTCGGTCTGAATCCTGTACAGGCCGCACTCCGAATTGCCGGGCGCACGCGAGGCGATGACGATGACGAACTTGCCGTTCGGACTGAGGTAGGCATTGAGCACACCACTGCCGGTATAGTCGACCACGGCACGGGCATTCTCCTCCTCTATGTCGAATATTTCATCGGTATGCTGCTTGGCGTCGAACACATGCAGGTGCTTGTCCTGCAGGTAGAACATGTAGTGGCGGTCCTTGTCGGGAAACTTGGCCACGGTGGTGCCGCGCAACGACACTTCCTGGTCCATGCTGTCGAGCACCTGCTTCACCCATCCGTCGACCGACGGGTCGATGTTGTAGACGGTGTGGCGCTGAAACTGGGCTGCGATGAAGATGCCGAGCACGATGACCGACAGCACGCCAATCACCGAACCGATAAGGATGGTGGACCGGGAGTACCGGCGGCCTATCTTCTCGGTATATTCCCGCTTGATGAGCGAAGAGTCTTTCTTCCACCAGGCTGTCAGACGGCTCCGCCACGAGGCGGTTTCCTCCTCCTCATCGGCGGAGGTCGACTCAGCGGGGTCTTCCACAGGGGCGGCGGGTTCGGCAGTCTCAACGGCTATGGGTTCGGCAGCCTCCACAGCAGGAGCAGCCGGCTCCTCCTGCGGTAGGGGAGCTTCAGTGGGCTGAGCGACCACGGGATCGGGCTCATCGGCGGTCTCTACGGACTGCTGGGCACGTACCTCGTCGACAGAGACGAACTTTGTCTCTGCCTGACAATACGGGCACAGACGGGCATGCAGGTAAATCTCTTTACCACATACGGGGCAGGGTTTCGTATTGCGTTCCATGACTCTCAGCTTTATCCCATCGGCGCGGGGCCGGGGGTGGGGTTATTTGTTCAATTTCCAGGTCACACCGTCTTTTGTGTCCTTCACCTCAAATCCAGCGGCACTCAGGGCATCGCGTATCTGGTCGCTGGTGGCCCAGTCTTTGGCGGCCTTGGCCTTGGCGCGCAGGTCGAGCACCATGTCCACCACCTTGCCGAAGGCTTCCTCGCGGGCATCGCTGCTGCTGCCTTTCTCGTCGCGCAGTCCCAGCAGGTCGAAGGTGAAGAGGCGCATGGTTTCCTGCAGCTCCTGCAAGTCGGCGGCGTCTACCTGGGCCTTGTGGTCCAGGCACAGGTTAATAAGGCGGCAGCCCTCGAAGAGATGGCTGATGACGACAGGCGTCTGGAAGTCGTCGTTCATGGCGTCGTAGCACTTCTGCCGCAGACCGGCAATGCTCTCGTGCACGGCGGCATCCGATGTCTTGGCCGGGGCGATGCGCTCCATGTCGGCGATGGCGCTGAGCAGGCGCTCCATGCCCTTCTGGCTGGCCTTGAGGGCCTCGTTGGAGAAGTCGACCGTGCCGCGGTAGTGGGCGGAGAGGATGAAGAAACGGATGGTCATGGGCGAGTAGGCCTGCTCGAGGGTGGCATGGCTGCCAGTGAAGAACTCCTCGAGGGTGATGAAGTTGTTGAGGCTCTTGCCCATCTTCTGTCCGTTGATGGTAATCATGTTGTTGTGCATCCAGTAGCGCACCATCTGGTCGCCCTGGCTGGCCACGGCCTGTGCTATCTCGCACTCATGGTGCGGGAACACGAGGTCCATGCCGCCACCGTGGATGTCGAAATGGTCGCCCAGGTATTTGCGGCCCATGGCGGTGCACTCGCAGTGCCATCCCGGGAAGCCGTCGCTCCAGGGACTGGGCCAGCGCATAATGTGCTCGGGCTGTGCCTTCTTCCACAGGGCGAAGTCTACCTGGTTGTGTTTCTCGCCCACCCCGTCCAGCTCGCGGCTGGCATTGATCACATCGTCCAGGTTGCGGCCGGAGAGAATGCCGTAGTGGTACTGCTTGTTGTATTTCTCTATGTCGAAATACACACTGCCGTTGCTCTCATAGGCGAATCCGTTGGCCAGTATCTGGCTCACCAGTTGCTGCTGCTCTATGATATGGCCTGTGGCGTGGGGTTCTATGCTGGGAGGCAGCACATTGAGGGCCTCCATGGCGGCATGATAGCGGTTGGTGTAGTGCTGGGCTATCTCCATGGGCTCCAACTGCTCCAGGCGGGCTTTCTTGGCTATCTTGTCGTCGCCCTCGTCGGCGTCGTGCTCCAGATGTCCCACATCGGTGATGTTGCGCACGTAGCGCACCTTATATCCCAGATGCTTCAGGTAGCGGAAAACCACATCGAATGTGATGGCGGGCCGGGCGTGTCCCAGATGCGGGTCGCCGTAGACGGTAGGGCCGCACACATACATGCCCACATTGGGGGCGTGAACGGGTTTGAACGGCTCCTTCCTTCTGTTCAGGGTATTGTAAATGACAAGATTCTGTTCCATATAACGAAAATTTGTGCAAAGTTACGAATAAATGAGTAAAGAGCCAAAATTATTTGGCTCTTTCGAATGCTGAGCAACTCAGACGCCCGTCAAAAAGTCACTCCTTTTCTCCCTACCTGGCCATCAGGGCCTTTATCTCCTCGTCGGTGGCCAGGTTGAAATCGCCGTTGAAGGTGTATTTCAGCGTGGCGGCGGCAAGCGCATAGTCGAGCATGAGCTGGTCGTCGCCGGGATGGGCCAGCAGGGCGTGGAGCTCGCCGCCCACAAAGGCGTCGCCCACTCCCATGGGGTCTATCATGTCCTGTATGTCGTAGATGCGGGTGCTGTACAGCCGGCCGTCGCTCCACAGCAGAGCGGTGAGCAAATGGTGGCTGGCGCTCACCTGGTTGCGCATGCCCATGAGCCACTTGCGGCACCGGGGCCAGCGGGCGTGTATCTCCTCGAACCACTCACGGTAGGGCTCCAGGTCCATCTCATAGTCGGCGGTGGTGGCGGTGAAGGGTATCTTGGGGTGCTGGGTGAGGAACTCAAACTCTATCACGTCGCCGAACATCACGTCGGCATAGGAGAGCATGCGGCTCAGGGTCTCACGCGGCTGCGCACCCTCATATTTCCACAGGTTCTTGCGGTGGTTGATGTCGAAGGAGATGGTGAGTCCCATCTCGTCGGCCGTGTCGAGGGCCTCGAAGGTGGCGGCGGCGGCACCGGGCGAGAGAGCGCCTGCAATGCCGGAGGTGTGAAACACGGCGGCATCTTTCAGTATCTCGTGCCAGTTGAAATAGCCGGGGGTGAGATTGTAGAAGGCGGAGCCGTTGCGGTCGTACACCACACTGGAGTTGCGCAAACCGGCAGCACCCTCAAAGTAATAGGCGCCCATGCGGTCGCCGTCGCACAGCACGTGAGGCGTGCGCAGGTTGTACTCTCTGAGCATCATCAGGGCGGCCAGGCCTATCTGCCCCTTTGGCAGGCGGGTCACATATTCCACATCGTTGCCTAATGTGGCGAGCGAGATGGCCACATTGGCCTCACTGCCGCCGAAATTGCCGCGCAGCACCTCGGTCTGCGGGAAGCGGCGATGGTCGAATTTTGAAAAGCGGAGCAGCAACTCTCCGAAGGTTACGATTCTCTTGTTACAGTTCATGTCTTTTGTGTTTTGCGGCTGGCTTTTCCAGCCTTTGCACCGCAAAATTAAGAAATAAATCGGCACGAGAGAAAAAAAGGGAAAATAAAGTATGAATAATTTGCCATTTTGCTTGATTTGAAGTACCTTTGCGGCCAAATTATAACCAATCGTAATATTATATGTCTTACACACTTATGACCGCAGTCGAGGCTGCGTCGCTGATTAAAAACGGAGAAAATATTGCAATGAGTGGCTTCACTCCCGCCGGAGTGGCCAAAGCCGTGACCAAAGAGCTGGCCAAAATCGCTCAGGCTGAGCACGAAGCCGGACGTCCCTTCAAAGTGGGCGTCTTCACCGGTGCCTCCACCGGACAGAGCACCGACGGTGACCTGGCCAATGCACAGGCTCTCAAATACCGCGCTCCCTACACCACCAACCCCGACTTCCGCAAACATGTGAACATGGGCGAGATTCCCTACAACGACCTTCACCTGAGCCATATGGCACAGGAGCTGCGCTACGGCTTCTACGGTGACATCGACTGGGCTATTCTCGAGGTGTGCGACATTGAGGAGGCCGACGGCTTCTACAAGGCTTACCTTACCGCTGCCGGCGGCATCAGCCCCACAGCAGCCCGTCTGGCCAAGCATATCATTCTGGAGCTCAACTCCTTCCACAACCCCAACGCCAAGTTCCTCCACGACGTGTATGAGCCGCTCGACCCGCCCTACCGCCAGCCCATTCCCATCACCAAGGTGGGCGACCGCATCGGTGTGCCCTATGTGACCATTCCGAAGGAGAAGCTCGTGGGTGTGGTGGAGTGCAACATCCCCGACGAGGCCCGCGCCTTCAAGGACAGCGACCCTGTGACCGACCGTATCGGCTACCTCACCGCCGAGTTCCTCGTCGACGAGCTGCACGCCGGTCGCATCCCCAAGGAGTTTCTGCCGCTGCAGAGTGGTGTGGGCAGCACCGCCAACGCCATTCTCGGTGCCCTGGGTGCCGACAAGCACGTGCCCGACTTCAATATCTACACTGAGGTGATTCAGAACTCTGTCATCGACATGATGCTCAACGGCCGCGTGAAAGACGCTTCGGCCTGCTCGCTCACCGTGAGCAACGAGTGCCTCATGCAGGTGTACGACAATATGGACTACTTCAAAAACCACCTCACCCTGCGTCAGAGCGAGATATCGAACAGCCCTGAGATAATCCGCCGACTCGGTGTCATCGCCATCAACACCGCCATCGAGTGCGACCTCTACGGCAACGCCAACTCCACCCATATCAGCGGCGTGAAGATGATGAACGGCATCGGTGGTTCGGGCGACTTTGAGCGCAACGCTTACCTGAGTATCTTCACCTGCCCCTCCACCGCCAAGGGCGGTCTCATCAGCAGCATCGTGCCCTTCGTGAGCCATCAGGACCATTCCGAGCACGACGTGAACATCATCGTCACCGAGCAGGGTGTGGCCGACCTGCGTGCCAAGAGCCCCGCACAGCGTGCCGAGCTGATTATCGAGAAGTGCGTGCACCCCGACTACAAGCAGCTGCTCTGGGACTATCTGAAGATAGCCAAGGGCGGACATACCCGCCACAACCTGCCCGCTGCCTTCGCCCTGCACGACACGCTGGCCCGCAAAGGCGACATGCGCCTGACCGACTTTGCCGAGTATGTGAAATAAAACATATCCCTACCCTACAAGAAAACCGCTGCCTGGACCCCAGACAGCGGTTTTCTTGTATATGCTGGTGACGATGGCTCAGCGCGCACCGCCTCCCGAGCCGCCGCCGAAGGAGCCGCCGCCACCGCCGAACGATGAACGGCCGCCGCCGCCCGACGAGCGGGACTGTGCTCTCTGCACCGACCGGGTACCGCTCACGAGGGCCGATGTGAAGGCCGGCAGCACGGTGCGGTTGTTCATCTCCTGCAGCACCTTGTCCATCTTGAGATACTCCGGGTTGAGCTTCTCCATGTCCTTGCGCACTTGGTCTGCTATGCCGAAGAGCTCGGCATAGATCAGATAGTCGTTCCACAGGCCCACCTCCGAGAGATGGCGCTCATTGGCCAAGGTAAACTCTTTCAGGAATTTCTTCAGACCAAGCACCTGGCGCACCTGCTCTCGCTTCTGCCGCCCTTCCTTGTAGGACATGCTCTTACCTATCGAATTCAGAAAGGTCATCACCTCCTGCTGGTTTCTCGACATCCATCTCGTCAGTTCATGGGGCTGCAGTATTTGGTCATCGCCCGCAGCCTTGCAGAAGATTTCATAGAGCGTCCGCATGGGGCGGGTGTTCACGCGCTTGTCGGCCTCGTCATAGTCACCTATCACGATGCACTGCTGCACCTTTCCCTCGCCGCCTATCAGCTTCTTCAGGCGGCTGGGCTCCAGGTAATGTTCTTCTATGCGCAGGGCCTTGGCGTTCAGCAGCCGGAGCACCATGGCCGAGAGGAGATGGTCGGTGTTATTGTTGGCTTTCAGCTCATAGCACTTGAGCACAGCGTTGGCCGACACCAGATTGCCGTCCATGGGTATGTCGCGATACCAGAGCAGGTCTTTCTTCATACGCTTGCGCTCACGCCACGACCACCAGGCCCAATAGCCCACCAGCAGCAGGGGAACTATAAAGAGCAGGGCGGAAAACACAAAGATGGCCATATCGGCGGCTTTCTCCATGAATGTCTTGGGCCGTGCGAGCTCGGCACCGTCATAGTCGCTGCCTTCGAAGGCTCTGTTCATCACCTGGTCGAAGGAGCCGCTCATGGGCATGGTGGGATGCAGGACGCCCTTTTCCAGCCGCAGCATCAATATCACTTGGCCTTCGGGGGTCAGTTCACCGTCGGTCTCAGCTATCACCTCACGGTCCATTACCATCACATCACCGTAGAAACCGAAACCCCATGCTTTCAAGGCTTCCTTGTTGGGAAGCTGGACGGAGTCGGGCAGGCACACCCGCACCTTCACCTGCTGGGGCGAGGGGGAGATATGATCGGCTATGAATTTCCAGTTGAAACCGTCGGCATCGCTGTAGGAGCGCACCACCGAGGTGAGGGTATAGCGGACAGTGTATACACGCTGGCCGCCCTGACCGAATCCCCAGCACAGCTCATAGTCGCCGTTGCTCTTGGGCAGGATGCCGCAGCGGTGTTCCTTCTCAAAGCGCGAGCGGTGTATGTCCCAGGAGTCCTCGACCTCAAACTGATAACCGGTCTCATCGCTCACCGAGAAGTCCTTAATCTTGCTGCCGTGGAGATTGCCGATAACGATAAAGCCCTCCGTCACCTCGGAGTCGATGGTCATGCTGCGAACCTCGGTGATACGGGCGTCGCCGTTGTCCTGCAGCTCCACCAGCATGTCCAAATCTTGGAAGGTGGTGTCGGCGGCCAACGGCAGCATCATGGCCAGCCCTATGGCCAGCCACAGCAGTCTATTTGCCGAATGCTTCATCAAGATTGGGATAACTGGATTTCTTCTCCTCGTCGACGGTAAGATAGCTGCGCTCACGGAAGTTGAGCATAGAAGCCACAAACGATGACGGCCACTGGCGCACCATGCGGTTCATCTTGGTGGCGGTGTCGTTGTATACCATACGGCTCATGCGCACATGCTCCTCGTAGGTGTTCACACCATCTTGAGCTTTGATAAAGAGGTCGTTGGCCTTCAGGTCGGGATAGGCCTCGCCGATGGCCATGAGGCGGCCCATAATCTGGGTGAGTTCGCCCTGCTGCTGCATCACGTCCTCGGCGGTGTTCACCTGGGCCTGACGGCGGGCTTCGATGGTCTTCACCATCGTCTCCGACTCATGCTTGGCGTATTGTCCTGCCAGTTTGGCCAGTGCCAGCACGGCATCCCAGCGGGAGTTGAGCTGCACGGCTATCTGGCTCATAGCGTTCTTACAGAGCTCGTCAAGATTCACCAGCTGGCGCTGGGTCTTGAAGATGTAAACCGCTACCATAATGATGAGGAGTAGTATAACTCCCAAAACCAATAATAAGATTGCTACCATAATGTGATTGATTTAGTTGATTTATCAATTATTATGGTGCGAATATAAAAAAATTATCAGAAAACGCCAAATTTTTCTTCGCTTTCGCACACAATTAGCCATTATATGGTAGCGAAAGTGGGTGGAAGGCCTTTCTTTCTACAGGCGCATCTGCCGGCACATCTCCCACAGCACGATGCCTGCCGTGACGGAGACGTTCATCGAGTGTTTGGTGCCAAACTGCGGTATCTCCAGGCAACCGTCGCAGGCATCGACGGTGTCCTGGTGCACACCCTTCACCTCGTTGCCGAACACCACGGCATAGTGCCGGCCCTCCTCGGCGCGGAAGTCCTGCAGCAGGGTGCTGCCTTCCACCTGCTCGATGGCCAGCACATGGAAGCCTTCGGCCTGCAGCCACCGCACCGCCTCGGTGGCGGTGTCGAAGTAGCGCCAGTCTACACTGTCCTCACCGCCGAGCGCCGTCTTGTGTATCTCGGGGTGCGGCGGGGTGGCGGTGATGCCGCAAAGGCACACCAGCGCCACCCGGAAGGCATCGCTCGTGCGGAACACGCTGCCCACATTGTAGAGCGAGCGCACATCGTCGAGCACCACGGCCAGGGGCAGTTTGTCGGAGGCTTTGAATTCCTCTACCGTGATGCGGCGCATCTCGATGGTACGGAGCTTACGCATGTCCTTTGCTCTTGAAGGCCAGGGCATAGAGCCGCATCTGCTTCATCATGGCCAGCAGGCCGTTGCTGCGGGTGGGGCTCAGATGCTCGCGCAGTCCTATCTGCTCAATGAAATAGAGGTCGGCGTCGAGTATCTCGTCGGGGGTATGGCCGCTCAGCACCCTGATGAGCAGGGCTATGATGCCTTTCACGATGAGGGCGTCGCTCTCGGCACTGAAGTAGAGGAGGCCGTCGCGGTAGTCGGCCTGCAGCCACACCCGGCTCTGGCAACCGTCTATCAGGTTGCTCTCGGTCTTGTAGCGGCTGTCGAAAGGCGGTTGGTCGTTGCCCAGGTCGATGAGCAGCTGGTAGCGGTCCATCCAGTCGTCGAGTTCGGTAAACTCTTCAATAATCTCGTCTTGTATCTCGTTGATGCTCATGGTTGAGGTGTTTTTATCAGTTTGAACAATTTGTCGTTGGGGCGCACCTTGCCGCTCACGGGTATCGACACGCGCCAGCCCTGGCGGGCGGTCTGCACGGGCTGCAGCTCATAGCGTATCTCTGTGGCGTCGATGTACATCACACCGGTGGTAGGACCGGTGATGAGCAACTGGTCGCCCACACTTATCTCGGCGGCCTCCACAGCCACCTCGGCCACGGAGAGGCGCGAGTAGAACTTCATCACCTTGCCCACCAGCTGCTTGCGTACGGTGGCGTTGCTGCCGTAGTTGGAGTTCCATTCGCCCATTTTCTGCCCTTGGTAGTAGCCGTCCCAAAAGCCGCGGTTGAAGACGGTGGCCAGCCGTTCGTCCCACTGGTCTTTCTTCTCCTCGGTGAAGGTGCCGTCTATCACGCTCTGTATGGCCTCTTTGTAACAGCGCACCACCTGGTAGACGTACTCGGGTCCGCGGGCGCGGCCTTCTATCTTGAACACCCTGACGCCCGAATGCATCAGCCGGTCGATGAAACGCACCGTCTTCAGATCTTTCGGGCTCATCAGGTATTTGTTGTCCACCTCTATCTGGTTGCCCGTCTCGGCATCGGTCAGGATATACGAGCGGCGGCATATCTGGATGCACTCGCCGCGGTTGGCCGAGCGGCCTGCATCGGCCAGGCTCATGTAGCACTTGCCGCTGATGGCCATGCACAGGGCGCCGTGGCAGAACATCTCTATGCGCACCAGCTGCCCCCCGGGACCTTTTATCTGCTGCTCGATAATCTGCCGGTGTATCTCGGCCACCTGGTCCATGTTGAGCTCGCGGGCCAGCACCACCACATCGGCAAACTGGGCATAGAACCTGAGCGCCTCGATGTTGCTGATGTTGAGCTGGGTGGAGAGATGCACCTCCTGCCCCACACTGCGGCAGTAGGTCATCACGGCCACATCGGAGGCGATGACGGCGGTGATGCCGGCCTCGTGGGCGGCATCCACGATGGTGTGCATGGTAGCGATGTCCTCACCATAGATGATGGTGTTCACGGTGAGGTAGGTCTTGATGTTGTGGCGACTGCATGTCTCAGCGATGAACCGCAGGTCGTCGATGGTGAAGGCGTTGGCCGAGTGGGCACGCATATTGAGTTGGCCGATACCGAAGTATACACTGTCGGCACCTGCCTGGATGGCAGCCTGCAGACTCTCGTGCGAGCCTACGGGCGCCATGATCTCATAATCGGTAATGTTTTCCTGCATGGCCTGCAAAGATAGTGCAAACCGAGTGAAATGCCAAATTTATTTGAGCATTTCCGAGGTGCAGCCTATCTTCG
>ONMI01000030.1 GCA_900318915.1 uncultured Prevotellaceae bacterium
GCAATCTCGGTGATGCAGAGCGCGATGGTGCACCACATGTAGACCGATGAGTGGCCGCGGCTGATGATGAGGTTGGAGAAGAGGTTGGAGATGGGCAGGAAGGCGCCGCCCACACACAGCACCTGCATGATGCGGGCGCTGCTGAGCCACTTCTCGGTGATGAGGATGACGATGAACTCCTGCGCCGTGAGCATGAGGCCGAACATGAGGGGGAAACAGATGAAGGCGGTGAAGCGCAGCAGTTTGCGGAACACGTTGCGCTGCCGCTCGCGGTCGTCCTCCACACGGGTGAACACGGGCTGCGCCACGCCATACACCATGCTGGTGATGAGCGAGTGGCCCATCGTGGTCCATTTGTTGGCCTGGGTGAAGTTGCCCACCTCCACTGGCGTGTACAGGCGGCCCAGAATCACGGCGAAGAGGTTGTTGTTCACCACGTTGCACAGATTGGTTACGATGAGGCGGCTGCTGAAGCCGAACATCTCCTTCACGGGGCGGAAGTCGACGGGAAGGGTGGGCCGCCACCCGGTGTAATAATAGCTCAGCACGGTAACCATGGCCATATAGACAATGGTCTGGGTGGCGATGCCCCAGTAGGCAAAGCCGCGGAGGGCCATTACCACGGCCACACAGCCCGACAGAAGCAGGCTGATGATGTTGGTGAGCGCCGTCTCCCTGACGCGCATCTGCCGGAAGAGCATGGCGCGTGGGGCCACATTCAGACTGGAGATGACGAAACTGAGAAAGACGAAGCGGGCCAGCGGGGTGAGCTCGTCGATACCGTAGAAACGCGCTATGAGCGGGGCGCAGACGAAGAGGAGCGTATAGAAACTCACGCTCACCAGCGTGCAGGCCCAGAACACGGCGTTGTAGTCGGCATGGCCGGCGTTCTTGCGCTTGTTGAGTGCGGCGATGAAACCGCCTTCCTGCAGCACGGTGCCGATGGCGGAGAAAACAGTGAGCATGCCCACCATGCCGTAGTCGGACTGGGTGAGCAGACGGGCCAGGAAAATGCCGAACACAAGGTTGAGCAGCTGCTGGATGCCGTTGCTCACCCCGCCCCAAAGGAGGCCGCGTGCTGTTTTCTCTTTCAGTGACTCCATCTGTGCTTATTCGTAGATTTCAAGATGTCCCGTGTGGGGGGTGATGCTGTCGAGCGGCGGCATCGTCATGTAGTCGCCGTATTTCAGGGTGAGCACCTTGTGCGTGTCTTTCGGCACCGGGAAAAGATGTCCTTCAAACTCCATCTCCGTGAGCGGAAAAATGTCTTCCATGTGGCGCGGGTCGTGGTAGGGCACGCCCAGTCCGTAGCGCTCGCGGGCGCGGCTCAGCCTGCAGAGGGCACCCAGCACGGGGAAGAACACCCGCTGGTTCATGCGGGTGATGAGACGCACCTTCCACATCTCCTTGTCGCCCTCGCCCATACGGTTCATAATCTTGTATACATGGCCCTGCAGCTTCTCCGATATCATGTGCAGCCACAGGGGCTGGCGGTAGAAAGGAAAAATGTCGAGGTAGATGCCCCGCTCCTGCCACACACGGTCGTAGCGGTTGGTCTCCTCGAGCAGCGAGCGGCGGTCGCGCACCTTGGCATAGAAAAAGAAGTAATTGCGGTCGGTATCGATACTTTGCAGACGCATTGTGTCGGGCAGCTCCTTGGGTAATACTTTCATAAGCCGGCGGTAGTCGGGCAACAGCATCTCGATGTCGAGGTCATCGTCCCAGGGAATAAATCCCTTGTGGCGCGCGGCGCCTATGAGTGTGCCGCTGCTCAGCCAGTAGCGGATGCCGTGCCGGCGGCAGATACGGTCCACTTCCACCAGCATCTCCAGCATGCGGAGCTGTTGGCGGCGCAGGAGCGACCCGTCGGGATTGAACCGCTTGCGCAGTGCTTCGTTGTCAATATTTTTAGCACTCATTTCTTTATTCTTCCACTGGCCATCTTGTAGTCGTAACTGTGACGCCCTTCGGCACGGAAGTCGGCGTGATAGCGCTCCAGCACCTCATGAAACACCTCGTCGTAACGGGGAATGAACAGGTCGTCGCCAGCTTCCAGGTGTTCCACAATCTCCCGGGCCAGAGAGGCTGTGGCCGACAGGTCGGTGGTGGCGGCTCCGTCGAACCGGGTGCCTTTGATGGAGCCGGGCGACACGTTGAGGATTCGGTTGGCCGAACCGCCTTTCTCCAACTCCACATTCACACTCTCAATAAACATCCTGAGGGCGGCCTTGGTGGCAGCGTAGACCGAAAAGAAGGGCGATGACATATAGCCTGATATGCTGACCATTACACCCAGACGGAAAGGCTCCGCTCCCTGCAACTTGTCGTAGAACCGCTTCACGATGCGGAGGGCGGGAAGCGTGTTCACCTGAAAATAGGTGGAAAGCATCTCCTCGGGGATGTCCTTGAAGAGGGCCAGACGGCCGAAACCGGCTGTTATCATCACGAGCGAGGCATCCTTGTGGCGGTCGAAAATACTGTAGTCGGAACTGGTCAGGTCGAACAGCTCCACCTCCACGTTCTCGGGCAGCGACTGCTCGGGAGCCGACTTGTCGATAATCACAATCTTGTCGTAGTGTATCAGAGCATGGACGATGGCCAGACCGATACCGTTGCTTCCGCCTATGACAATGGCTTTTTTCATGCTATAAATATGTAAAATTTTTTAGTGTTGTCTCCTGCCGTGTCTGCCCACCCTGTTGAGGGCGAACAGGCCAGGAGGATGACCCAATGCAGGAGTGTTTCGATTGCAAATTTAAGGCAATCGGCTGAAAAATCAAAATCTTCCAGGGCTTTTATGCGCTTTTCCCGCTCAAGAGGGACTTTCGCATGCTATGCGGCGATAAATAAGTGTATTTTTCACACTAAAGTGCATATTTTATGGTTTTTTGATACTTTTATGCTCAAAAGGGGGCTGAATTGTCAAAAAATATAAAATAGTATCAAAATTAAGCAACAAAGTATTATTTCTTCAAGCGGAATTGCCCTATCTTTGCAACTGAAAACTGGAGTGGGCGCATTGTGTTGCGACGTGACCGGTTTTATGGAGAAGCAATCGAATCTGTTATACTGAAATATCTGTTATACCAAAATGATCAAACACCTGAAAAAAGGACCTCCCTGAGGTCTGTGCTCTTGTATGGAATGCGAAGACGTTCGTCTCGCATGACTTTACGCTCGTTATCTATCCTAAAGAAGGAATTTCTACAATTTAACCTAAGAAAATACTTAATGTATGAATGTAAACTTTAGAAAAACAGTGCTGCTGATGGGCGCATGTTTGGGATTAGGTCTGAGCTATTCGGCCCAGGCTTATGCCGACTCGTCTAAATCGGCCGTTCCGGCAGTTCAGCAGACGAAGAAAGTGAGTGGTACCGTGAATGATGCCATGGGTCCGGTGATCGGAGCCACCATCATGGAAAAGGGTACTAGTAATGGTACAGTTACCGACCTCGACGGTAACTTCTCTCTCGATGTGCAGCCCGGTGCTGTGCTGGTCATCTCCTACATCGGTTACACCACCCAGGAGATTCCTGTGGGCAACCGTACCAACATCTCTGTCACACTCTCTGAAGACTCCGACGTGCTGGAGGAAGTAGTCGTCGTGGGTTACGGTGTGCAGAAGAAGAAACTCGTCACCGGTGCTACCGTACAGGTGAAGGGTGAGGACATCGCAAAACTCAACACCACCAACGCACTGACCGCCATGCAGTCGTCTACCCCCGGTGTGCAGATCACACAGAGCTCCTCGCAGCCTGGCAAGGGCTTCAAGGTGAGCATCCGTGGTGTCGGTACCATCGGCAACTCATCGCCGCTGCTTATCATCGACGGTATTCAGAGCGGTACGGCCGACGACGGTCTGAACGGTCTGAACCCCAACGATATCGAGAGCATCGACGTGCTGAAGGACGCTGCCTCGGCCGCCATCTACGGTGCCCGTGCCGCCAACGGTGTGATTCTCGTGACCACCAAGCAGGGTAAGGCCGGTAAGCTCACCGTGCAGTACGACGGCTATGTAGGTATCTCCAATGCCTACAAGGTGCCCGCTCTGCTGAACGCACAGCAGTATATGCAGATTATCAACGAGACCAACTTCAACACCTACGGCACTCCGACCAACTGGGCCAGCCTCGTTCCGCAGGCTATCCTCGACAAGGTGAACGGAGGATGGAAAGGCACCGACTGGTTCAAAGAGTATGAGAATGAGAATGCTCTCCAGTTCAGCCATGCCGCCAGCGTCTCCGGTGGTAGCGAGCGCTCGAAGTTCTCCATGAGCTTCAACTACAGCTCCAACGAAGGTGTGATGGGTGGTGACAATGCCTCCAACTACCGCCGCTACGGTGGACGTATCAACTCCGAGCACGTGCTTTGGAAGGGACGCACCCACGACATCCTGACCATTGGTGAGAACGTGTCCTACTGGTACCACCGCAGCCATGACCTCGCCGAGAGCAACGGCTACTGGAACATCATGCAGAACGCCTACGTCGCTTCGCCCCTCGTGATGCCCTACAGAGAGGACGGCACACTTGCCAACTATGGCGAGGACGGCAAGGACAAGTACAGCACCATGATCTACAACAACCCGCTCAACCACTTCCTCAACGGCGGATACAACTCTATCAACCGCAACCGCGACTTCGGCGTGGGCGCCACCCTCTACTGGATCCTGGAGCCTGTGAAGAACCTGAAATACCGCGGACAGTTCAATACCGGCTACAGCGCCAGCAACTACCGCAGCGAGTCGAAGCCCTATTCCTCCAGCGACACCTCTTCGAGCAACGCCTACGGTGTGCAGCAGCAGCAGTATCAGAGCTCAAGCTTCTCGATTGAGAACACGCTCTCCTATATCCTCCCCAACCTTGGCAAGCACACCATCGACGTGCTCGTAGGTCAGTCGATAGAGCGCTCCAACTGGAGCACCGGTCTCTCCGTGACCGGCAACGTGGGCCAGGCCAACGTCAACTCGCTCTTCCTCAACGGATGGTACTATGCTCACATGGGCAACATGGAGACCCAGTACATCCAGGGACACAACGGCTACGACAACCCCGAGCAGGGCTCCATCGCCTCCTTCTTCGGACGTGCCAACTGGAACTATGACGAGCGCTATATGGCTACCGCCATCATCCGTGCCGACGGTTCGAACAACTTCGCACGCGGACACCGCTGGGGTTACTTCCCCTCATTCTCCGCTGGTTGGGTCATCACCAACGAGAAATTCATGGAAGGCGCACGCAACTGGATGAACTTCTTCAAACTGCGTGCCAGCTGGGGACAGAACGGTAACTGTCAAATCGGCAACTTCTACTACCTCTCCAATATCGGCTTCTCGCCCACCGACTATGCCGACTACGGCTACAAGTTCGGCAGCGACATGGCCAACACAGTGAACCGCAACGTATACACCACCGGTGCCTACGCCCGCAACGCCCCCAACGAGGACGTGACTTGGGAAACTTCCGAACAGATCAACATCGGTGTCGACGCACGCTTCTTCGCAAGCCGCCTCGGCCTGAACTTCGACTGGTATAAGAAGACCACCAAAGACTGGCTTGTGCAGGCTCCCCAGAACGAGGTGCTCGGTTATGAGGAGGCTCCCTACATCAACGCCGGCGACGTGGAGAACACCGGTATCGAGGTGGCGCTCTCATGGCGTGACCACATCGGTAAGGACTTCAGCTACTTTGCCAACGTAAATGCTGGCTATAATAAGAATAAGGTGACGAAGCTCGGTACCCAGTCGGGTAGACTCGGTGAGGATGAAGGCAGCGGACTCTTCCAGAACTCCGGCTATATCGTGCTCGTAGAGGAAGGACAGCCTATCAGCTACTTCTCCGGTATGGAGTACAAGGGCATCTGGCAGAACTGGGCTCAGATCGACGCCGCCCGCGCTGCCGGCAAGGCCGTGCTCGATGGCGCACAGCCCGGCGACTGCATCTGGGAAGATTGGAACGGTGACGGCGTGATTACCCTCAACGGCGACCGCCACAACATCGGTAACCCGCATCCCGACTTGACCCTCGGTGTAAGCCTCGGCTTTGAGTGGAAGGGACTTGACTTCAGCGTGACCGGTGCCGGCGCATTCGGCATGCAGGTGGCTCAGTGCTACCGCACCGCACTGCTCGCCAACCAGTATCAGAACTACACCGTCGACGTCTTCGACCGTTGGCACGGTGAGGGCACCAGCAACACCATGCCCCGTCTGGCCGTTGGTTCCGTCAACGAGCAGTGGTTCTCCAACCGCTATGTGCAGGATGCCGACTACTTCCGCATCCAGAACATCACCCTGGGCTATGACCTGGCCCGCGTGATCAAGAGCAACCTCTTCGACAAGATCCGCATCTATGCTCAGGCTCAGAACCTCTACACCTTCACCGGCTACACCGGCGTGGATCCTGAGGTGGGCTCCTCCGGCGGTAAGCAGGCTTGGGCCCGTGGCGTCGACGTAGGTCTCTATCCTACCGCACGTACCTATATCGTGGGTGCCAGCATCACCTTCCGCGACAAGAAGGACCGCGATGCCAAACCCGCCGCAGTGGCTGCTCCCCAGACTGTCTACGTGACCGACAATGCTGAGATTGACCGTCTGAACGGTGAACTCAACAAACTGCGCGCCGACTACGACAACCTGAAGAACCAGAAGCCCGTCAACACCACCAAGACCGTGTATGACGAGAAATATGTGACCTATCCTTACTTCGTGAACTTCGAGATCAACAAGACCGACATCGTGAACCGCGAGCGTGTGAACCTGAGCACTATCGCCAAGATGATCAAGGAGAATCCCGGCAAGAAGTACAGCGTGATGGGATATGCCGACAAGGCTACCGGTACCGCCGACCGCAACCAGTGGCTGGCCGAGAACCGCGCAAAGAACGTGTACGACATGCTCGTCAATGAGTATGGTGTGCCCGCAAGCAGCCTCGTGCTCGACTCTAAGGGTGGCGTTGACAACCTCTACTTCAACGATCCTCAAATGAGCCGCTCGGTTATCATCCAGGAGGTTAAATAATGCGTTAAGTCACTAAATCAATTTTAGATAAGGAAATATGAAAAAAATATATTTGATGGCTATCGCGGCAGTCTTCGCCTTCGCATCGTGCGAGGATTTCCTCGATTCCGAAAACTTTTCCGAGGCCAACACGAACAACTATCCTGCTTCGCCTGATGACCTCAATAAGGAGCTGGCAGCACTCTACGGTGTGATGAACCAGTTCAGCACCAACCCACTCCAGACCCCCTGGTTCGTCAATTACATCATGTCGGACGATGCCAACGGTGCCGGTGGTACCGGCGACGTGGAGAGCCATGCAGTGGCTCACCTCATGACCAACAAGGCCGACCTCTATGATGCCGCATGGCACAATACCTATGTGGGTATCGCCCGTGCCAACGCCATTATTGGCGCTGTCGACGCTTTCGACTGGACCGGCAATGAGAAGACCCGCAACCAGTTGCTGGGCGAGGCTTACTTCATGCGTGGTCTCTTCTACCTCTGGGGTTCACAGTTCTGGGGCGATATCCCCGCCTACTGGCAGCCCGCAGCTCCCGATCCCTGCCCCCAGGTGTCGGCTGAGGAGGTTATCTATCCCCATATCCTGGCCGACTTCGTGAGCGCATCGAACCTCATGACCCATGGCTCCACCACCCGTGGCGACGGACATGCCACCAAGGCTGCCGCCGAGGGCTTCCTCGGAAGAGCTTACCTCTTCTATGAGGGCTTCTACAAGAAGATGGGCGAAATCGCTGCCGCCAATCCCGCTCCCGTGGCTCTGCCCGAGCAGGAGGGTGTGACCGACCCCAACCTCACCAAGGACCAAGTGGCCAACTACCTGAAGGACGCTATCGACAACGGTGGATACTCGCTCGTAGAGGATTTCCGCCTGCTCTGGCAGTACACCAACCCGTTGACCGCCCCCGACTATGCTTTCGTGAAAGACCTGGCCGATCAGGGCAAATTCTGGGCCGGCAACGGCAACTCGGAGGAAATGTTCCAGGTGCAGTACATGAACGCCGGTTCATGGAACGGTACCATCGGTATGGGCTTCTGCAACCAGGTGTCGCTCTACTGCGGACTCCGCTGCGATGCTGACGAGAACAGCCACGCCAACGGCGACGTCGAAACCTTCCCCTTCGGACAGGGATGGGGTCAGGGTGTGATCAACTCCAACCTCTGGGACGAGTGGCCCAACAACGACCCGCGTAAGAAGGCTACCATCCTCAACGGTCCTGAGGAGTTCAACGGCAACTTCTTCTACACCACCTCCTGCTCTGAGGAGACTGGCTACTACAACAAGAAATGGATGCCTGTGACCGCTATGAGTTCTACCTGGAGCGACCACAACAACGCCTACACCTGGTGGGGCGTGTGGAGAGCCGCCAACACCGAGACCGAGGCTCCCAACGGTAACTCCTTCCAGGGCGACCACTTCGCCGACATCATCCTGCTACGTCTGGCCGACGTGATGCTCATGCACTCCGAAATCACCGGTACCAACACCGAGATGAACAAGGTGCGCAAACGCGCCGGACTGAGTGATATTCCTTACTCATGGGCCAACATCAAGTCGGAGCGCCGCTTCGAGCTCGCCGGTGAGGGTCTCCGCTTCAACGACCTGCGCCGCTGGTCGGGCAAGGACGGTGGTGCCAACTGCGAGGCTGCCCAGGCTCTGCAGAAACAGGCCGGCTCACGTATCTACTACACCGGTTTCTATGAGAAACAGCTCAAGCACGGTTCTACCGGTTGGGCACAGCGCTATGCACGTACCGATGGCTTCCTGCCGAAACCTCCCGCACAGATCAGCTACTACTCCAACGAGGAAATCCTGAAGCAGAATCCCGGTTGGTATGACGAGCAGACCGACTGGAACATGCCTGGTACACCTACTTATTAATAAAACATTAAAGAATACAGCAATATGAAAAAATCAATATTTTGCTTGGTTGTTGCAGCTGGATTCCTCGCATCCTGCGATCCCATCAAGGAGGAGAAAGATCTCACCCTGTACAGCATCAGCGAGTCGAAACTCAATGAGGTGGTGCAGATAGTGCAGACCGATGCCAACGGTAACCCCGCTGCCGACGGTAACTATTTCTCATATACCACGAATCCCGCTACAGAGGTATCGGTCTACAATACATTCGCCGATGGCTCTGAGAACCTCCTGGCCCATGGCTACACAGGCTCCTTCTCTATCAAACCCAAACGCGGCTCCGACCCCAACCAGAAATTCTGGCTCCGTGTGGTCAATACCGACGGCTCGGTGACACTGGTGGAGAAAACCGTCAATGTATATGTGCAGCAGGAACTTGATCCTGAAATCCGCCTCCTGGCCAGCGATGCCTACGGCTCAAAGACTTGGAAGTGGGACCCCTCTATCGCTTCGGGCGAGGTCTGGGGCAACATGGGCTATATGCCCGGCTCCGGTGCCTCTGTGGCTCTTGAGGGCAACGGTAAATGGTGGGGCGTGGGCCTCGATGCCGACGGCGAGCTGAGCGAGTTTATGAACCAGCTCGCACATACGCCCGACGGTGCCGCTCACGGTGATGAGAGCATCAATGCCTACATGGTGTTCACCGACGAGGGTATCTCTACCTGCTACGACAAGGACGGCAACGTGATCCGTTCGGCTACTTACTCGGTGGAGAACTACACTCCCGAGTACATCAACGACTGGAAGGTGGGCGACCTGATCACCACTTCTATCCTCTGGCCGTATGAGATCAACTCGGGCGGTAACAACCCCGGACGCTTCGAAATCGTCTACCTCACTGCCGACAAACTGTGTCTCGTTTATCCCGATAAAGGTAGCCAGGGTTCATGGGGCGAGGCCAGCTTCTGGCACTTCTGCAGCAATACCGATATCGAGGGTATGGCCGTGGGTTACGGCAAGGAAGCCAAGAAAGACTGGACTTGGGACCAGAGCATCGCTTCGGGCGAGGTCTGGGGCAACATGGGCTATCAGCCCGGTACCGGCGCTTCTGTAGGTCTCGAGGGTAACGGCAAATGGTGGGGCTGCCTCACTGAGGAAGACTTCGCCGGTCAGCTGGCTCACACTCCCGACGGAAAGATGCACGGCGACGAGAGCATGGACGCTTACTTCACCCTTACCGCCGACGGTACCATCACACGTCATGCCGGCGACGGCTCTGTGATCAACAGCGGTACCTTCTCGTTCGACAAGGTGGACGGCGACAGCTGGAAGGTGGCTACCCTGAACACCACCGCCGGTACCATCCTCTGGCCGTATGAGATCAACTCGGGCGGCAACATGCCTACCTGGTTCGATGTGGTTTACCTCACCAGCGACAAGATGTGCCTTGTCTATCCTGATAAGGGCAGCCAGGGTGCTTGGGGTGAGGCCAGCTTCTGGCACTTCAAGGCCAAATAATAGCGAAACCGCTCAACCTTTATAATCGTTGCGGCTCTGTGCTCCCTGCACGGAGCCGCAATTTTGTCGCTCACCCGGCCTCACTCAAAAGTTACTCCACTTTGGCAGAGCAAAAAGAATAAATTCTTTTTGCTCTGCTCAAAGTTTAATCGTACCTTTAGATAAGTTACTCTCACTCGGCAATAAAAGAAAAATAACATTTTTCTTTCCATTGCGCTCGTTTATTCGTAACTTTGTCCCGATTATGAGAAGTGTCATTTCAAGATATAGAAAGGCGGCGCTCAGCCTCCTGTTTCTGACCGCTTTGTACCTGTTCTGGTGGCTCAGAGTGCCCTTCCTGCTCTCCTATCATGAGCAGTATCAGCTCTTTCTGTTCACGGCCGACTACCTGTGCCAGGCCCTGCGCATACCGGGCGGCATGGCGGCTTGGATGGGAGAGATGGTGGGGCAGTTCTTCTATGTGGAGTGGTTGGGCGCCCTGCTTCTGGCCGTGCTCCTGTGGCTGCTGCATGTGCTGACGGCCCGGGTGCTGCACAGCGGGAAATGGTTCTTGCTGTCGTTTATCCCGCCTGTCCTGGTGGTCTGGATGATGGCCGACGAGAGCGTGCTGCTGGCCTATCCCGTGGCCATGGCAGGGGCGCTGGGTTGCCATCTGCTCACCAAGAAATGGCACTGGCTCACCGACCTTGCTGTGGTGCCACTGCTCTATTGGCTCATAGGCCCCATGGTGTGGCTCTATGTGGCGCTGCAGGTGGTAGGCAGCGGATGGAAACGGCTATTCGCCGTGGTGCCCGCCGCGGCGGCGCAGTGGGCGGCCTACAGCTTCTTCTTGCCCGAATGGCAACTCTACAGTGTGCTCACAGGATGGGTCTACTACCGCATTCCGTTGCAGGTGAACCCGATGATGTGGATTGTACCGCTGGTGGTGCTTGCCCTGACGCTGCTCTCACGGCTGAAGCACAAACCGTGGCTCGTGGCCTGCGAGGGAGCCGTCGACGTGGCGCTCATCTGTCTGGCATGGTCGGCATTCTCCAACGAGAAGATGCTGCTCATTGAGCAAGACTGGTTGGTGCGCAACGAACAGTGGGACAAGGTGATAGACCGGGCGGAGGAACACCAGGTTAAAGACCCCTTCAGCGCGCAGTGCGTCAACCTGGCGCTGGCCAAGAAACGGCTCCTCGCCGACCGCATGTTCGACTTCTACCAGTCGGGACGCGAGGCGCTCATCATGCCGCGCACACGCGATCTTACCTCCATGCTGCCGTCGGCTGAGGCTTTTTGGCATCTGGGTATGGTCAACTCGGCGCAGCGCTATATGTTCGACACGCAGGAGTCTATCCTCAACGCCAAGAAGAGCGGCCGCTGCACCAAGCGCATCGCTGAATGCATGATAGTGAACGGCCACTACAAACCTGCCGCCAAGCAGCTCGGCCTGCTCAAACACTCCCTCTTCTACCGCCAATGGGCCAAGGAGGCGGAGACTTATCTGGGAAAGGAGGATAAAATCAATGCCCACCCCGTTTGGGGAAAGATGAGAAAACTGCGCTACAAAAACGATTTCCTCTACAACTACGACGAGATAGACAAGATGTTCGGACAGCTGTTCATCGGCAATACCGACAATAAGATGGCGCTCGACTATATGCTCGCGCAGATGCTCCTCAACGGCAATGTGCCCGCCTTCTCTCAATACCTGGCCTGGGCACAGCAGTATGGCGGCTATAGGTCGATGCCGCTCGTCTACCAGGATGTGGTCAACTGTATCCGCCAAAACGGGCAGGTGCAGGGCTCGCCCTATCTCAACTATCTGCAACGACTCAGAAGCAACCCATGAAACACTACCTATACCTCCTGCTGCCGCTCCTGCTCCTGCTTGCAGGCTGCTCACAGCGGCCGGACCACCCGCGCAAGGTGGATATGCTGCCCGACATCTATCCCGACTATGTGGGGGTGACCATTCCCGCGGGCATCGCCCCGCTCGACTTCGCCATGGCCGACCGCAGCGTGACACGCATCGATGTCACCGTGAAGGGCTCGAAGGGTGGTGAACTGCATGCCTCCGGCAGCTATGCCGACTTCGCCATCGACGCATGGCACCGGCTCACCGAGCAGAACAAGGGCGGACACCTCGTTCTGACGGTGTGCGCCGAAAAAGACGGCGAGTGGGTGCAGTACAACGACTTCAACATCTTGGTGAGCCAGTATGCCCTCGACGACTACGGACTCACCTACCGCCGCATACCGCCCGGCTATGAGGTGGGCGGCAACATCGGTATCTACCAGCGCGACATCCACTCGTTCGACGAGTTCCCCCTCCTCACCGAGATGACCGTGCCCGGACGCTGCATGAACTGCCACACGGCAAGGCAGAACCACCCCGACCGCATCACCCTGCAGATACGCGGTGAGAACGGCGGCACCCTCATACAGAAAGACGGCGTGCAGCAGTGGCTCGACACCAAGACCGACAGCACCAAGGCGGCCGGCAGCTATGCCTCCTGGCATCCCGGCGGCGACTACTGCGTCTATGCCGCCAACGCCGTGCACCAGTCGTTCTATGTGGGTACCGGTCAGCGCATCGAGGTGTACCACAGCTTCAGCAATGTCGTCATGCTCGACACCCGCACCAACGAACTGCTCCTCTCGCCGCTCATGATGACCGACGACCTGGAGATATTCCCGGCCTTCTCGGCCGCCGGCGATACCGTCTACTACAGCACGTCGAAACCCTGCCGCGTGCCGGCCGAGTACGACAAGGTGAAGTGCAGCCTCTGTGCCATCCCCTTCGACGCCAAGGCGGGGCGGTGGGGCGACAAGGCCGATACACTGCTCAATGCCCGGACGCACGACAAGAGTTTTACCTTGGCGCGTCCTTCCTATGACGGCAAGTGGCTCATGTATGCGGTTTCCGACTGCGGCAACTTCCCCGTGTGCCGGCCCGAGGCCGACCTCTGGCTGATGAACCTGCAGACGCGTGAGACCCGGCCCCTCAGCGAGGTGAACAGTCCACAGACGGAGAGCTGGCACTGCTGGAGCACCAACAGTCGCTGGTTCGTGTTCGCCTCCAAGCGCGAGAACGGCATGTATGCCCAGCTCTTCATCGCCAGCATCGACGATAAGGGAAAGGTATCGAAACCCTTCCTCCTGCCGCAGCGCAACCCGCGCAAGTTCTACGACGAGATGATGGACTCGTACAATGTGGCCGACTTCACCACGGAAAAAGTGGATTTCGATGCCCGTGAGGCCTACCGGCAGGTGTTCAACCAAGAAAGGATAAAAGTGAAAATAAAATAGTTATGAGAAAATTTCTTCTGTTCGGCCTCATGGCCCTGATGAGCGGCCTCTTCGTGGCCTGCAATGACGGGAAATGCCACATCAGCGGCACCGTCCCCGAGAATTACGAAGGTAAGAAAATCTTCCTCGTGCCCCTGTTCGACGGACGGGCCGAGGTGGTCGACTCCGTCGTCATCAAAAATGGCAAATTTGAGTTCACCCGCGACACCCTCATGATAGCCAAGATACTGATTGACTACCATTTCCGTCTGGGCACACAGCCGATACTCGTGGTGGTGGAGCCGGGCGAGGTGAAGGTGAGAATCGACTCTGTCAGTTCGGCCTCCGGCACTCCCGCCAACGACTCGCTCCAGGCTTGGAAGGAAAGCAAGGAGAAACACGACCGCGACTTCATGCTGATGCGCAAGGAGATTGCGCTCCTGATGAATACCGACACCGTAAAGGCCAATGCCCTGAAAGAGAAAGCCGACAGCTTCCATCTCGCTTTCAAGAACTACACACGGCGGATGGCGGCCAATATGAACGGCAATGTACTGGGCGACTTCCTCAACGGACTCTTCCCGCGGACCTACAAGCGTGTGATGCCCGACAGCACTGTGGTGGAATTTGACGCCGATACCAATGAGCCGATTGCTAAGTAAGGTCTGGAAACCAGCACTCTCCCTACTGCTGGCACTCGCGGTCTTCCTCTTCTGGTGGAAGCGCTATCCGCATGCGCTGGCTTTTCAGGAGCAGTTTCAGCTCTTCCTCTTCGATACCGACTACCTGATGAGCCGCCTCGGTGAACCGGGCGGCGTGGCACGGTACCTGGGCGAGATGCTGGTGCAGTTCTACAACCTGGTGCCGGTGGGCGCCCTGATTCATGCCCTCCTCTTCTGTGCGATGCAGTGGCTTACCTGGCGGCTCATGCGGCCGGCGGCCGACTGCTGGTACGGACTGAGTTTCCTGCCGCCGGTGATGTTCTGGGCACTGCTGGGCGATGAGAATGTGCTGATAACAGCCGCCGTTGCGATGGTGCTGGCCATGGTCTGCATGCTCCTCTATCCCAAGAAAGGTCGGGGTAGGGCGGCCTTTGCCGTCATCGGTCTGCCGGTCATCTATTGGGCCATTGGACCGCTGGTGCTCTTCGTGGCGCTCTACATGGCGCTCAAGGCCAAGCGCTCGCTTGGGGGCATCCTGGGCGGCCTGGGATCCGTGGCTTATGCCACCGCCTGCATCATTCTGAGTGCATTGTGGCTTCCCTTCCCGCTGCTCCGCCTCTTCCTGGGCCTCGGCTATTACCGCTATATGGAGACGGTGCCTTATCTCTTCGTGGGTATCGCCTGCTTGGTGGTTTTGCTGGCCGTGGCTGGCCGCTGGCTGAAGGCCCCCGCCCGTCCTGTGGCGGGTAAGGCGGTGCTCGCAGCATGCCTGCTCGTGCCGGTGCTGCTGGCATGGCTCTATGTGCCGTCGAGATTCGACACACGGAAATACGACCTCATCGAGTACGACTATCTCGTGAGGGCCGGGCGGTGGAACGATATCCTGCAGAAATCAAGGGCCAAGCAGCCCGACCTGCCCATGAGTGTGTGCGCCACCAACCTGGCGCTGGCCATGAACGGGCAGTTGGGCGAGGAGGCGTTCCAGTTCTACCAGCGCGGGGTGAGCGGCCTGCTGCCGCCCTTCGAGCGCAATTTCGCCTCCCTGCAGCTCACCGGCGAGGCTTATTTCCAACTGGGTCTTGTCAATACGGCCCAGCGGTTCGCCTTCGAGGCCATGGAGGCCATACCCAACTACAACAAGAGTGCCCGGGCGGTGAAACGCCTCGTAGAGACCAATATGCTCAACGGGCAGTATGCCGCGGCACGCAAGTACCTGGGCATGCTCAAAAAGACACTATTCTACCGCCGGTGGGCACAGCGCATGGAGAAACTGGTGGGCAACAAGCAGGCCATCATGCAGCATCCGCTCTACGGCAAACTGAAAGCGTGGCGACTGCACAACGACTTGCTGTTCAGTGAGAACGAAATTGACAAGATATGCGGACAGCTCTTCATGCACAACCCGCAGAACAACATAGCCATGCAGTATCTGCTCCTTTGCCCGCTGCTGCAGGGCGACCTGGACCGCTTCATCGGCTATGTACAGGTGGTGCAGAACAAGACGCAGTACAACCCGCGCTACTGCCAGGAGGCCCTGGCTTATGCCTTCATGAGCAAGGGACAGCAGCCGCCCGCAGGGCTGGTATCTCCCGCGGTGGCCAGCCAGTTGCAGAATTTCGTACAGACTTATCAGTCGGCCGGTAAGGGGTCGCCGCAATTGAAACAGTTCAGCCACACGTTGTGGTATTATCTGATGGGGGAGGAATAAAACAATGAAAAGAACAGTCGCTTTTTTTACTATTGCAATTTTCCTGCTGCTCGTGGGCGCTTCGTGCTCCTCACGGGTGGAGAACGCACAGAAGGTGGACCAACTGCCTCCTATCTATCCCGACTATGTGGAGGTGACGGTGCCGGCTGGTATCGCACCGCTCAATTTTCAGGCCGCCGACTCGCTGGCCGGGGATATCGATGTGGTGATAAAGGGAGAGAAAGGTGGTGAAATGCATGCCCACGGCACGGTGGCCCAGTGGGATATCGACGATTGGCACCAGCTCACGGAGACCAATCGGGGTGCTGCCCTTAACGTGACGGTATGTATCGCCTATCCCGATGGATGGAAGCAGTACCGCGACTTCAAAATCCACGTGAGCCAGTACCCCCTCGATGAGTGGGGACTCACCTACCGCCGCGTGGCGCCGGGCTATGAGGTATACAGCCACATGGGACTCTATCAGCGCGACCTGAGCAATTTCGAGGAGTATGAGATAATCGACAACAACCGCGTGCCGGGGGCTTGCGTCAACTGCCATACGGCCAACCGCACCAATCCCTCGTCGTTCGTCTTCCACGTGCGCGGCGACCATGGCGCCACCATGATACAGCGCGACGGACAGCGCGAGTGGCTCAAGGCCAAAAACGACCTGCTCGGCGGCTCCATGGTCTATCCCTACTGGCATCCGTCGGGCAAGTATTGCGCCTTCTCCACCAATCAGACCCGCCAGGGCTTCCATGTGGTGCACGATGAGCGCATCGAGGTGTTCGACCTCTCGTCGGACATCTTTGTCTACAACCCCGCCACCCACGAAATCCTCTCCGACTCGCTCATCATGACCAAAGACTGGTCGGAAAACTGCCCCGTGTTCTCGCCCGACGGCCGCACGCTCTATTATATGACCTGCCGCCAGCAAGACTATCCCGCCCACTTCAAAGACGAAAAATACAGTCTGTGCAGCATCGGTTTCGATCCGGAGACAGGACGGTTCGCCCAGCAGGTGGACACGCTCTTCAATGCCCCGAAAATGGGCAAGAGCCTTACCTGGCCGAGGCCTTCCTACGACGGTAAGTATCTGCTCTTCACACTCATCGACTATGGTTATTTCTCCATCTGGCACGAGGAGTCTGAACAATGGCTGCTCGACCTCGCCACAGGCGATGCACGCCCGATGGACGAGATAAACAGTCATCGTGCCGACAGCTACCACAACTGGTCGGACAACAGCCATTGGATTGTGTTCACCAGCCGCAGGGGCGACGGACTCTACAGCCGCCTCTACATGACTTCCATCGACGACAAGGGCCGCGCCACCAAGCCGTTCCTGCTGCCGCAGAAACATCCGTGGAAGTATTACGACTCGTCGGTCTATTCGTTTAATACGCCCGACTTCACCAAGGTGAAGGTCGAGTTCGACGCCTACCGCGCCGCGAAGGAAATCATGAGCGACGAAAGAGTGGAGACAAAAGTGAAATAATAAACACAAAAGTGGCGGGCCGAGGCCCGCCACTTTTGTGTCATGCTTTCTCAAACAGATTGTCCATCGTCACCACGCTTTGCGCGCGACTGCTGTATTTGTTCGGCTTCAGTCCGTAGGTGGTGATGAGAGTAAGGTGAACAGCTTTCCTCGATGGGGCTTGCTGCAAGAACGACTGTATCTTGCCCCTGAGCACAGCATCATAGCTCTTGTCTATGCTAAATTCGCCAGTGCTGTATTTCATCTCGCAGAGATTGATGATGCGGTCGTCACGGTCTATGAGCATGTCTATCTGGGTGTGGTCGTCGGCCGTCTTGCTTCGCCATGGTTTTATTTCGGCGTGCACACCGCTTATGCCGAGGGCCTTCTTTATTTGTGCCTGATGCACGTAGCACACTTCTTCAAAAGAAATGCCGCGCCAAGCATTGAGCGAGGCACTGTGCAGGTTCGATTGCCAAAAATTCTGACTCATTGTGTCGCCCGATTCGATAAAACTCATATAGAACAACGTGAACAGATCTATAAGCTTGTAATGGGTGTCGCGCGAGGAACCGCCGTAGGGTACATACTTGATGATGAAATCGCTGGCCTCGAGCGATTGTAGAATCGATGTCAGTCCGCCGCCTGAGGTGATTCCTGTCTTTTCCACAATCTCCTTACGGGTCAGTCCTTCACGCCGGGTGCTCAGGGCTTGTACTATTTTTATGTACTTGCCTGCATCGGAAAAGAGAGACTTGAACAGTCGCTCAAATTCCAGTTGCAGTTTTCCGCTCTTGCTGAAAAACAGACGGTCTATGTTCTGCGCCAGACTGGTTCCCTTTTCTATGTAGGATAGATAATAGGGTATGCCGCCCATCACCATGTAACATTGCAAGAGATCATAGCGGTCCATCTCTATCTTGCGAGATGTAAAAAACTGCTCACATTCGTTTAGTGTGAAAGGAGATAGATGTATCTCTCGTGTGGTACGGCCGTACAGACCACTGGTGTTGTTGATGAGTTTGTCGTTTATCCATGAGGCAGCACTGCCACAGACAATCAGCATCAGGTTGCGCTGCCCTGCCCCCCATCCGTTCCAAAAATGCTCGAAGGCTGCGGCAAAACCTGAACGTGGAGTGTCCATCCACGGCAGTTCGTCGAGAAATACCACAAGGCGCTTGCGTCTCGACTGGCGTTCCAACAACTCTCTGAGCCAGGAAAATGCTTCCAGCCAACTCTTCGGCGCCTCGCTGTGGTAGTCGCCGTATTCACGCAGCGACTGTCCGAACACCTCCAACTGCTGGCGGTAGAGTAATTCTCCGTCGGACAACAGGTCAAAAGGTGAAAGGGCTGTGTGGTAAAAGGTGAATGTTCCTTCGTACATTTCTCTTATGAGATAGGTCTTTCCTACACGGCGACGGCCGTATACCACAACAAACTCCGCCTGCTTCGACTGATACAACTCGTCCAGCAAGTGCTGTTCGTATTTCCTGCCTATTATCTTGCTCCGCATATTGTCTCCTTTCCTTTAATTATTCCGCCGCAAATATACAAAAAAATCCCATTGTGGCGAAATTATTCTCAAAATTATTCCGCCGCAATAGGTATGGAAAATCCTATTGTGGCGAAATTATTCTCAAAATTATTCCGCCGCAATAGGCATGAAAAAACCCATTGTGGCGAAATTATTCTCAAAATTATTCCGCCGCAATATGTATGAAAAACCCTATTATGGCGAAATTATTCTTAAAATTATTCCGCCGCAATAGGCATGAAAAACCCTATTGTGGCGAAATTATTCTCAAAATTATTCCGCCGCAATAGGCATGAAAAATCCCATTGTGGCGAAATTATTCTCAAAATTATTCCGCCGCAATAGGTATGAAAAACCCCATTGTGGCGAAATTATTCTCAAAATTATTCCGCCGCAATAGGTATGAAAAACCCTATTGTGGCGAAATTATTCTCAAAATTATTCCGCCGCAATAGGCATGAAAAACCCTATTGTGGCGAAATAGTAATGCATGAAGATTCTGTTTTTATTTGAAGTCGATGGCTTCTTTTTCCATCGCTTTCCGCACATCGTCGGCGCTGAAGGGCAGCGGTCCCTTGCCCATTTCCGGCACATTAAACGACTTCAGGTTGTTGTCGTAGAAGGAAGGATGTTTCTGGGGCAGTACGAAGGGTTTGTGGGCCTTGCCGTTCTTGTCGATGTAGCAGTAGTAGGGTTTGCCGTAGAGGCCGTCGTCGCGCTTGGAGGCGAACACCAGCCAGCGGCTGTTTGACGACCAACTGTGGTAAGTGTCGCTTTTCCGGCTGTTCACCACGCGCAGGCTGTCGATGGCACCTGTCTGCAGGTCCATCATCTGCAGGTCGGCTTCCTGGTGCCAGATGGGGAAGGTGCCGTAGGAGGCCACGGAGTAGACGATGCGGCGTCCGTCGGGACTGATGCGTGGATGGCACACCGACAGCTGTGACCGTGTGCCGGAGAGCAGGGTGTCGACGGTGGTGCCCAGTTGACCGGTCTTCTCGTTGAAGGCGATGCGGCACAGACTGTAGCGCATGTCTTTCAGCTCGACGGGCAGGGTCACATGGGGCGAGGCGCAGAAGTAGATATACTTGCCGTCGGGCGAGAAAGCGGGAAAAGTCTCAAAGGCGCTGCTGTCGTTGAGCAGGGGGCTGCGCAGGATGGTGTTGCGGTCCAGGTCGGCCACATACACGTCCGACACCTTGTCGAACACTTCCAGACGCTTGCTCGGACGGGCGTGGAAAGCCGGAATGATGTTGTTGGTGGAGAAGGTGATGTAGCGTCCTGAGGGGCTGAATCCGAAGTAGACACTGCTGGTGGCCATGTCGGGAGTCTTGATGTTGAGCTTGCTCAGGTGGCCGTTGCGGTTCAGGATGGCACCACCTCCCTCGCCGCGCACATACATCATGCTGAGCGAGGGGTCCTGGTTGCTGTAGGTGTGGCAGTTCATGCACCGGTTGCCCACCAGACCGTAGTCGGAGATGCTCCGCTCGTCGAAAGTCTCCACACAGCGCTCCCGCAGTGCCAGGTTCTGGTATATCTCGTAGTCGGGCTCTATAAGACGGTAGGTGAGGTAGGGGTCTACGGCATCGGCCACGACGTGCCAGCTGAAGGTCCGGAAGGTGGTCCACTGGCCGTCTTTGCGGGCCGTCACGGTCACCTTCACCTCACGGCCGGTGGACTGCGACATGAAGTCTTTCCAGTCGTCCAGGTCGAAGACGGCCTCCGGTCCGCGGCGGTTCACCGTCAGTGTCTCGCCGCCGCAGGTGGCTTTCACCTCCACGGCTTCATAGTCGCCGCGCAGCAGGAAGTTGAGCGGGGCTATGTTGTAGGGTATCCACACATCGGTGTAGTCGGGATACATAGGGGGCAGTTCGTTGCTCTCCACAGGGTTTGAGGGCTTTGGCGTGCAGGTGGCCAGGAGCAGCATGGCGGCTGCCGCAAGTGTCAGCAGGAGTGATTTGTGCTTCATGGCGCAGGAGTTTTGGCAGTGTCGAAATAATACCAGTAGGTGTCGCTGAACCGTGGGTCGCCGCGGTGGCTGTTGTAGTCGCTGAAGCGTTGCACTTCCGTCTGGTCGTAGATGTATTTGCTCCATTCTTCCTGGGGCGCATTCGTGCCGGCCAGATAGATCATGAGGGCTTGCTGGTAGAGTTTCTTGCGGCGCGGCCGTCCGGTGTCGATGCAGTAGCGGTCATAGTCGCGCTTGAAGTTGTCCATGTCTTTCAGCAGCAGGGTGCTGCAGAGTATATAGTCGAGGGCTGCTGTGTTGGCAGGGTTGCTGTCGAGCAGTTCCATCATCACCATGTGCAGGTTGTCGGAGAGACGGATGGTGTCGGCCTGGTTGGTGAATTTCTGCTTCTCGATGATGTACCGCCATGCCTTGGGTTCATGGGCCGTGATGCGGTCGGACCAGTCGCGGTAGGCCCAGGTGTGTTGTAGCAGGCGCAGGTATTTGTTGGCCGCCAGCGTGTCGCCGCTCACCAGGTTGCACTCGGCCAGCCGCCGAATCATCCGCACGTTGCGGTTGCGGGGGGAGAACACGTTGGTCATCATGGCGGCTCGCTCGGTCATCGTCATGTCGCCCAGGGCCCAGTAGAGCTCGTTCATGTTGATGATGACGAGGCGGGGCGTCTCCGGTCCGATGGCGTAGAAGGTGCCCAGCTGGTTGGGGGTGTACTTGAGCAGGTGGTCGGGCAGCTCGCCTTTCTGCGCCTGCACCAGGTTGTAGAAGAAGAGCATCTGGTCGGTGCGCTGGCCGGCGTTCTCCACTATCTGTTCCACCTTGTCGTAGTGGCCGAAATAGTATTCATCGCTCACAGCGAAGTCTTTCTCCAGAATCCAGTCGGGTGTCTTGAGCTTTCCCAGTCCGGGGTAGGTGAGGGCATGGCCGGGGGTAAGGTAGTAGCAGTGGGGGCCAGCCATCATAATCAGGGGTATGAGCAGCAGGGCGGGCACCAGGCAGAGAAGGGCCTTGCGGCGGTGCAGCGCCACATCGAGGGCGGCGAGCAGCAGATAGGCCCACACGCCATAGCCGAAGAGCCAGTAAGTGAGCAGACCGATAAGCAGGGGCATGGCGAGCAGCCACCCCTTGCTCCGCCTCAGCAGCCATGAGGTGCACAGATAGGCGGCCTGTCCGCCCATGAGGGCCATGACCTGCGACAAACGGTAGTTCACGCCCAGGCAGAGGCTGAAGTGCAGCGTCATCAACACCATGGCGGCCACAAAGGCCACATGGCGGTTCAGTCCGGCGCGTTGACCGCCGCGGCGCCACAGGTCGCCCACGGTGAGCAGGGCCACCGTCAGGATGGCGGAGCCGGCGTAGAGATAATAGTAGAACTGGGTGAGGAAGTCGCCCGCCATGCAGGCCAGCCAGGCGGGTTTCTGCCAGTAGGTGCTCAGATAGTCGGCCGTGAGCAGGAACAGCTGGTTCTGCTCCTGGTAGAACAGGTGGTGCGGATAGTAGAAACAGAAGAACACCATGCATGCCACACCCCACAGCAGGATGAGGGCATATTGGTAATAAGGAGTGGAACGCTGCGGCATAGGGCTTATTTCTTGGCTATGCACTCCATCTCCACGAGCCACTCCGGGCGGCACACCTTGGCATGCAACAAGATACGCGGGGTGTGGGGGAAGGCTTTCTGCATGAACTGCTCCACCACATCGCGGTCGGAGGCGTCGCGCAGGTAGATTACGAAGTATTGCACATCGTTCATCGTGGCGCCGCCGTCGCGCAGCAGGGCGCCGATGTTCTCCAGCAGACGGGCTGTCTGGCGCTGTATGTCGCCCAGGTATACCACATGGCCGAACTTGTCGATGCTGGCCGTGCCGGAGATGAAGAAGGTCTGGTCGTCGGTCTGGGTGAGGCGGGTGCCGCGCTCGAAGGCTACCCCGTATTCGTGGGTGGGGTTCAGGTTGTCGAGCGCTTTCAGGTAGGTCTTGTCGTCTTCCTGGATGTCAGGATAGGTCAGGAAGTCGATGGCCACTGAGGCACCGCGGGTCTCGGAGAAACCGCCTATGCCGGTGCTGGCTATGAAGTGGGTGTCGGCGGTGAGGCCGTACTGGCGGAAGATGTCGTTGCGGGCCTTCACCATGCCCTGGTAGTTGACATCGATGTCGGCCACGTATATCCAGGTGCGCACGCAGTGCTCCTTGAGTGTCAGGCCACGCTGAGTGATGCTCTTGATGTACTTGTCGAAGAGCAGCATGGTCTGGATGTACGAGTTGGTGCCGTTGGTCTCGGCATCGCTCAGTCGCAGACTGTGGAAGAGGAAGGAGGCGGGCTTGTCGCTCGTCTTCACCAGAATGGAGATTTTCGAACCGTCGAGGGGCGGCTGCTCTATGATGCTGCAGGCGCAGGGCGAGAGCACCTTCTGGTAGAGTTCCGACTCTATCAGAAGCTGGTATTGGTTTTGGGCGTCGCTCAGGAATATCTTACTGTATTGCAGCTGCCTACCGTTGGCCTGCTCCTCGTCGAGGTAGTCGGCCAACAGCAGGTGCAACTCGCTTATGCGCAGTGCGAAAGCACCGCGCCCGGAGGGCTTGATGATGTTGTATCTGTCCATTTCTTGCTTAGGCTTCTCTTCCCGGCACAAAGTGCCGTGCTTTTCGGTGTGCAAAGGTAAGCATTTTTTATGAAGAGAAAAAACCTTCGCGACAAAATAGGACAGGAATACCTAGTTTTGGTGACTCCGCCTAAGCACCGGTCATCGCTTACAGGCTTTCCAGCACTCTTTTCAGCACCACCTGGGCCGAAATCTCCCGGTTGGCTGCTTCGGGTATCACGAGCGAGTGCTCGCTCTCTATCACGTCGTCGGTCACGATGAGGCCGCGGCGCACAGGCAGGCAGTGCATGAAGAAAGCGTCGTTGGTCCATGCCATGTGCTCGCTGTCGATGGTCCAGCTGCGGTCCTGGCTCAGTATGCGGCCGTAGTCGGCAGGGCGGCTCACACCGGGGCAGCTCCAGTTCTTGGCGTACACGAAGTCGGCGCCCTCGAGGGCTTTGCGCTGGTCGTATTCCACGGTGGCGTCTCCGGCGAATGCCGGGTCGAGTTCATAGCCCTCGGGGTGGGTGATGACCAGGTCTACATCGGCGGCGTTCATCCACTCTGCGAACGAGTTGGGCACGGCCTGCGGCAGCGCCCGGCAGTGGGGCGCCCAGGTGAGCACCACCTTGGGGCGCTCGGTGCGTTTGTGCTCCTCGATGGTGATGAGGTCGGCGAAGGCCTGCAGCGGATGCACAGTGGCGGTCTCCATGGCCACCACGGGGCGGCCGCTGTAGCGCACAAACTGGTTCACCACCGTCTCGGCATAGTCGTAGTCGCGGTCAGTGAGTCCGGCGAAGGAGCGCACGGCGATGATGTCGCAGTAGCTGCCCATCACGGGTATGGCCTCGAGCAGATGCTCGCTCTTGTCGCCGTCCATGATGACGCCGCGCTCGGTTTCCAACTTCCATGCGCCGGCGTTCACATCGAGCACGATGACGTTCATGCCCAGGTTCATGGCGGCCTTCTGGGTGGAGAGCCGGGTGCGCAGGCTGTTGTTGAAGAATATCATGAGCAGGGTCTTGTTCTTGCCCAGCTGTTGGTAGGCGTAGCGGTCGCTCTTCACGGCCTGCGCCTCGGCGAGGGCGGCGCTCAGGGGGCCGATGTCGCCTACATGGAAGAATGTTTTCATATCGTTTCTTTTGTCGTTTTCTGTGATGGGAAGGTATTGGCGGCTCGTCAGCCGGCAGTGATATCGAAGGCATGTGTCATGTAGATGCCCAGTTTGAGTGAGTAGTCGTTTTCGCCCACTTGGTTCCAAGGGGCCTGGTAGTAGATCTTCTCTCTCAAGACGATTCCGTGCTTGTCGAAGTATTTCTTGGAGATAATCCGGTAGGTGAGCAGCGGTCCGTCAAACTCGTAGAGCACTTCTGCCCGTACGGGCTTGCCTATCACGCCGTCTCGTTTGCCCTCTTTTTTGCAGGTCTTCTTGTCCTTGTAGTCATAGCGGACCCACAGCAGGTAATTATCGCGCGAACGGTCCACACAGTCACTGGCATTCAGCACCAGGTTTTCGTCTTCCAATACGGTCTGATAGGTCTTCACCTGAGCGGAAACGGCAGTGGAGCACAGGATGAGCCAAAGCAGTGAAATAATAATTTTTTTCATAGATTATTGGTTTTAGGGATGATTTTTCTGATGGGGTGGATGGGCCGCTGTCAGGGCGTGCGTACCTGTCCGTTGCCGTTGATGAGCCACTTGTAGGTGGTCATCTCCTCCAGTGCCATGGGACCGCGCGGCCCCAGTTTCTGGGTGCTGATGCCTATCTCGGCGCCGAGACCGAACTGGGCGCCGTCGGTGAAGCTGGTGGGGGCGTTTACATACACGCAGGCGGCGTCGACACGCATCTGGAACACATCGGCGCGGCCGGCGTCTTCGGTGATGATGCTCTCGCTGTGGCCGCTGCCGTAGAGGGCTATGTGCTGGAGCGCCTCTTCCATCGTGGTCACGGTGCGGATGGCCATCTTGTAGTCCATGTACTCGGTGCCGTAGCTCTCGTCGGTGGCGGGGCAGAGCAGATGGGCGGGATAATGGCCTGAAAGGGCGGCCAGGGCGGCCGCATCGGCATAGAGCGTCACGTTCTTGCCGGCAAGGGGAGCGCAGAGCGCGGGCAGGTCGGCCAGGCGCGACTGGTGCAGGATGAGGCAGTCGAGTGCGTTGCACACACTCACACGGCGGGTCTTGGCGTTGTACACGATGTCGCGTCCTTTGGCCAGGTCGCCGTAGCGGTCGAAGTAGGTGTTCACCACGCCGGCCCCGGTCTCGATGACGGGTATGCGGGCATGGTCGCGCACAAACTGGATGAGGCGTTTGCCGCCGCGGGGTATGCACAGGTCTACATAGCCGGTGGCCTGGAGCATCTCGGCGGTGGCCTCATGGGTGGCGGGCAGCAGGCCCACGGCCATCGGGTCGATGCCGGCCTCGCCGAGCACCTGTTGTATCAGGGCCACGATGGCTTTGTTCGACTCCTCAGCATCGCGGCCGCCTTTCAGGATGCAGGCGTTGCCGCTCTTGAAACACAGCGAGAATACGTCGAAGCAGACGTTGGGACGGGCTTCGAACACAATGCCTATCACACCGAAAGGCACACTCACGCGGCGGAGCCTCAACCCGTTGGGCAGGGTGCGCTCCAGCAGGGTGCGTCCCAGGGGCGACGGCAGTATCGCCACTTGCCGCATGTCGGCGGCGATGCTCCTTATCCGCTCGGGGGTGAGCAGGAGGCGGTCGTAGAGGGGGCTCGACGGGTCCATCCGGTCCAGGTCGGCCCGGTTGGCGCTGAGCAGCGCACCGCTCTCGGCCTCTATCCTGTCGGCCAGGGTGGCCAGCAGGCGGTTGCGGGTGTCGTCGCTCAGCAGGGGCAGCGTGTGCGACGCCTTTCTCACTTGTTCAAAAAGGGCTTTGTTTTGCATGTTGCGATGGATTAGTTTTCCAGATAGAGATAGTCGTAGTGTACCACCGGACGCACATTGTGGGCGCCGGTCAGGCGCCGGGCGGTGGCGCTGTCGTAGCAGGCGCGGCCCACCCCGATACGGCGGCCGTCGGGGTCGATGATGCTCACGATGTCGCCCTCGTCGAAGTCGCCTTCCACACGCGTCACGCCCACCATGAGCAGACTGGTGGCTTCGTCGCCGCACAGACGGGCGGCGGCCTGGCTGTTGATGTGCAGCCGACCCTTGGCGAAACTCTCGCTATGGGCTATCCATTTCTTCACGCCCGACGGGGTGTCGGCGCTGGGCACAAACTCGGTGTGGGGGGTGCTTTCGGGATGGCAGAGCAGCTGGGGCAGGATGTCGGGGCGGGTGCCGTTGGCTATCACCACGCGGATGCCCTCGTCGGCCACCTTGCGGGCTATGCCGCTCTTGGTGCCCATGCCGCCGCGGCCAAACTGGCTCTTACCGCTCTGTATGCAGCCGCTCAGGTCCCGGCCGGGCTCTATGCGGCTTATCAGGTGTGAGTCGGGCGATGCCGGCGGTCCGTCGTAGATACCGTCCACATTGCTCAGCAGGATGAGGATGTCGGCGTCCATCATCGAGGCGATGAGGCCCGACAACTCGTCGTTGTCGGTGAACATGAGTTCGGTGATGCTCACCGTGTCATTCTCATTGACAATGGGTATCACACCGTTCTCCAGCATCACCGTCATGCAGGCCCGCTGGTTGAGGTATTCATTGCGTGTGGCGAAACTCTCCTTCATGGTGAGCACCTGCGCCACATGCAGGCCATACTCGCGAAACAGGTTGTAGTAGTGGTTGATGAGCTTGGCCTGCCCCAGGGCGGAGTAGAGCTGTCGCTGGGCCACGGTATCGAGCTTATGGCGCGGGGTGAGCTCGCCGCGGCCACAGGCCACGGCTCCGCTCGACACGAGTATCACCTCATGGCCCTGGCCCACGAGCCAGGCCACCTGGTCGGTGAGGGCCGAGATGCGCGTCAGATCTACCTTTCCGTCTTGGCGGGTCAGCACGTTGCTGCCTATCTTCACTACTATGCGCTGCTTCTTCATATGGGGTGCTTTTGGGGGGTCAGTGTTTCTGGCTGTCGCGGTTGCGTATCTCCACACGGCGTATCTTGCCGCTGATGGTCTTGGGCAACTCGTCGACAAACTCGATGATGCGGGGGTATTTGTAGGGGGCGGTCACATGTTTCACGTGGTTCTGGAGCTCTTTCACCAGAGCGGGCCCGGCTTTTGCCTTCCATGCCTGGTCGAGTATTACGGTGGCCTTTACCACTACGCCGCGTATCTCGTCGGGCACACCGGTCACGGCACACTCCACCACGGCATCGTGGGTCATGAGCGCACTCTCCACCTCAAACGGGCCAATGCGGTAGCCGCTGCTCTTGATCACATCGTCTATACGGCCCTCGAACCAGTAGTAGCCGTCTTCGTCGCGCCAGGCCAGGCCTCGTCGCGGTAGTAACCCTTGAACAGCCCGATGGGGCAGCCCTGGTCGGTCCTTATCACTATCTCACCTTTCTCTCCGTCTTCGCAGAAGGTGCCGTCGTGACGCATCAAGGCAATGTCGTATTGTGGATTGGGTTTGCCCATGGAGCCGGGTTTCGGTTCCATCCAAGGCATGGTGCCCAGTGTCATGGTGGTCTCTGTCTGGCCGAATCCTTCCATGATCCGTAAACCTGTCAATTTATACAACTCTTCAAAGACAGAGGGGTTCAACGCCTCGCCGGCTGTGCAGCAGTGCTCCAGTGAGTGGAGGTCGTACTTGCTGAAATCCTCGAGAATCATAAAACGGTATACGGTGGGTGGAGCGCAGAAGGAGGTGATGTGGAAACGCTCAATCATGCGAAGGATGTCGGAAGCAGTAAACTTCACGTGGTCATAGATGAACACTGTGGCGCCTGCCAGCCACTGACCATAAAACTTTCCCCAAGCGGCTTTCGACCATCCAGTATCGGCCACTGTGAGGTGGATGCTGTATGGTTTCAGGTTGTGCCAGAACAATCCGGTGGTGATGTGTCCCAAAGCATACAGGTAGTTGTGGGCCACCATTTTGGGCTCTCCGCTTGTGCCGCTGGTGAAGTAGAGAATCATGGTGTCGTTGTTCTCGTTCACATGGGCGGGACGCTTGAATTCAGGGGCTTGCGGACACTCTTTCTGCCAGTCGTGGAACCCCTCGGGTACATTGGGCCCTACGGAGATAACCGTCTCGAGAGAGGCATTGAGGCGTTTGGCCTCTGCCACTTGTGAGAGCACATAGTCTTCACCCACACAGATAATGGCTTTCAAACTGGCGCATTCTATGCGGTAAAGAATGTCTTTCACTGTGAGCATGTGTGTGGCGGGCACGCCAATGGCTCCCAGTTTCTGTAGACCCAGCATGCTGATCCAGAACTCATAGCGGCGTTTCAGGATGAGCATCACGGTGTCGCCCCTTTCTATGCCGAGTTGCTGGAAATAAGACGCGGCCTGATCGGAGAGCCTTTTCAGGTCGGCGAAAGTGAATGTACGACTTTTGCCCTCGTCGTTGGCCCATATCATGGCTCGCTTGTCGGGCTGTTCTGCAGCCCATTCGTCCATCACATCATAAGCGAAATTAAACTGTTCGGGAACAATAAATTCCAAGTTTCGCCTGTAATCCTCGGCCGATGTGAATTGTGTCTGTTTTAAAAATCTTTCTACCATAATGAATACCTTTTCTTAGATGGCTTACGGCCGCTTGCCGAAGCTGTGAATAGTGGGGCTATTGTCAATTGAGAACAACGGCTATGAACTTTACGGGCTTGTCGCCGATGGCATTCATGCAATGTGGACGTGAGGCATCGAAATACAGGCTGTCGCCTTCATGGAGTATCATTTCCTTCTCGCCGATGCGTACCTGCATGTCGCCTTCAATCATATAGTGGAATTCCTGGCCCTCATGGCTGTTCAGGCTGTGGCTCTGACCATCGGGCATGGGGTCTACCTGTGTGAGGAAGATGTCGGCCTTGCGGCCCCTGAAACCGCTGGCCAGACTCTGGTAGGTGTAGTTCGCGTTGCGGTTGATGGAGAGTCCTTGTCCCTTTCGGGTGACGAAATAACTGTTCATGCGGGGCTCCTCACCGAAAAGCAGTACATCGAGCGAGATGCCGAACTTCTTCGATATCTTCGACAGGCGGTATACGGAGGGGTCGGCCTCGCCGGCCTCTATCTTCATCAGGTGATCTACGGTAATGTCGCACAGGTCGGCCACTTCTTGTGCCGGGATGTCAAGCACTTCGCGGAGACCTTTCAGCCGTTCGCCGATTTGTTTGAAATTCTCGTTCATGTCCTTTTCTTTTTTAGTCTTTTTTCTGCATGTCGCGGTCGCGAATCTCTACACGGCGTATCTTGCCGCTGATGGTCTTGGGCAACTCATCGACAAAGTCAATAATACGAGGATATTTGTAGGGGGCGGTCACATGCTTCACGTGGTTCTGGAGCTCTTTCACCAAGTCGGGGCCGGCTTTCGCCTTCCATGCCTTGTCGAGCACCACAGTGGCTTTTACCACCATGCCGCGTATGTCGTCGGGTACACCGGTCACGGCACACTCCACCACGGCATCGTGGGTCATGAGCGCACTTTCCACCTCAAACGGGCCAATGCGGTAGCCGCTGCTCTTGATCACATCGTCTATACGGCCCTCGAACCAGTAGTAGCCGTCTTCGTCGCGCCAGGCCAGGAGTATCCCTTGAACAGCCCGATGGGCCGTCCTTTGAGCGTGCTTATCACAATCTCGCCTTTCTCACCGTCCTCGCAAGGAGAGCCGTCGGGGCGGACAAGCGAAATGTCGTATTGTGGATTGGGCTTGCCCATGGAGCCGGGCTTCGGCTCCATCCACGGCATGGTGCCCAGTGTCATAGTTGTCTCTGTCTGGCCGAAGCCTTCCATCAGCTTGATGCCGGTAAGCTGGTAGAACTGGTCGTAGACGGAGGGGTTCAGGGCCTCGCCTGCCGTACAGCAGTAGCGCAGCGAACTGAGGTCGTACTTGCTGAAATCCTCGAGAATCATAAAGCGGTAAACGGTGGGAGGGGCGCAGAAGGAGGTGATATGGTAGCGCTCTATCATGCTGAGCATGTCGGCTGCGGAGAATTTCGCATGGTCGTAGACGAAGACCACCGCTCCTGCCAGCCACTGTCCATAGAACTTGCCCCAGACGGCTTTTCCCCATCCGGTGTCGGCCACTGTGAGGTGTATGCTGTCGGTTGAGAGATTGTGCCAGAATAGTCCGGTCGTGATATGTCCTAAGGCGTAGAGAAAATCGTGGGCCACCATCTTGGGCTCTCCGCTCGTTCCGCTCGTGAAGTAGATAATCATGGTGTCGTCGTTCTCATTGACATGGGAGGGACGCTTGAAGGTTGGAGCCAGCGGGCACTCTTTCTGCCAGTCGTGGAACCCTTCCGGTACATCAGGACCAATGGAAATCACTGTTTCAAGTGTGGTGTTGTGTTTCCTGGCCTCGGCCACCTGCGAGAGCACGTATTTCTCTCCCACACAGACAATGGCTTTCAGACTGGCGCGTTCTATCCGGTATAGAATGTCCTTGGTGGTGAGCATGTGTGTGGCGGGCACAACAATTGCCCCGATTTTCTCGAGGGCCAGCATGCTGATCCAGAATTCATACCGTCGTTTCAGAATGAGCATTACGGTGTCGCCGCGGCCTATGCCGAGCTGCTGGAAGTAGGAGGCAGCCTGGTCGGAAAGCCGTTTCAGGTCTGCAAAAGTAAAGAAATGACTCTCGCCAGAGTCGTTGGCCCAGAGCAGTGCGGTCTTGTCGGGCTGTTCCTCCGCCCAGACGTCCATCACGTCGTAGGCAAAATTAAACTGCTCGGGGATGATGAATTGCAGATGCTCCCTAAAATCCTCCGTCGAGGTGAAGTGGGTCTGCTTGAGAAATCTTTCTACCATAAATGAAAACCTTTATATAAGTGGCTGGTGGTTGTTGGCCGTAGATTTTGATGTAGGCTTGTCGCTTGTCAATTGATGACGACAGCGATGAATTTTACGGGTTTGCCTCCCAGTGCGTTGATACTGTGCGGACGGGAAGCGTTGAAGTAAAGGCTGTCTCCTTCGTGAAGGACCATTTCCTTCTCACCGACAATCACTTGCATCTCGCCCTCTACCACATAGTGAAACTCTTGCCCTTCATGGCTGTTGGGACTGTGGCTCTGACCTTCGGGCATGGGGTCTACCTGTGTGAGGAAGATGTCGGCTTTTCGGCCACGATAACCACTGGCCAGACTCTGGTATATGTAGCTCTCGTTGCGGTTGACGGAGAGGCCCTGCCCTTTGCGGGTGAGAAAATAGCTGTTCATGCGGGGTTCCTCGCCAAAGAGCAGCACATCGAGTGAAATGCCAAATTTCTTTGAAATCTTTGACATGTCCGAAATAGACGGGTCGGCTTCGCCGGTTTCTATCTTCATCAGGTGTTCAACAGTCATTCCGCAGAGGTCGGCCACCTCTTGCGCTGGAATGTCGAGCACATCGCGTAGGCCTTTCAGCCTTTCACCCACTTGTTTGAAATTATCTGTCATAGCTATTGTATTATGGAGTTGTTAGTTAACTCATTTTCCGGTTCCGGCCTTCAAGCCTTGTATCACGGCATTGGTGAACCCTTCGCGCTCCATGACGTTCAGTCCGCGTATGGACACGCCGCCGGGTGTGGTCACCTTGTCGATTTCCTCCTCGGGATGGGTCCCGTTGGCAGCCAGCAGACTCACTGCGCCGTTCACGGTCTGTATCACTATCTTCAGGGCATCTTTGGCAGGGAAACCTAATTCCACACTTCCTTCTGTGGCAGCGCGTACATAGCGCAAGGCGTAGGCGATGCCGCATGAGGCGATGGAGGTTCCGGCAGCCAGATGTGCCTCGTCTACCAGCATGGCGCTTCCCATCTTGTTGAAGAGGTCCAGCAGCATGGCTTGCTTGGCGGTTTCTCCCTTGGGAGGCACAAGGAATGTCATCGATTCTCCCACGGCGATGGCGGTGTTGGGGATGGCGAGGAAGAGGGTGGGAGTCGACCCGTCAATCTTCTGCATCCACTGCAGTATGTCGGCCGAGGGTACGCCGGCCGCTATCACCACCAGTGTGGTTTTTTGATAGTCAATGACGTCTTTCAGCTGTTTCACCACTCCTTCCACCAGCCAGGGCTTTACCACCACGAAGAGGAGGTCGGCGCCCATGGCGGCTGCGTCGTTCTCGCAGGTCACGGAGGCACCGCTGGCCTCAAAGCGGCGCAGGGCCAGCGGGTTGGGGTCGGCTATGGCTATGTCGCCGGCAGCAAGGCCGGAATACTTGAGTAGGGCTTCTGCCAGGGCACCGCCCATGGCTCCTGCACCTATTACGGCTGTTTTCATCGTAGTGCGCGGGTTAGGTGTTGTATCCATTCGTCGGCCTCGGCACGGCTCAGGCAGAGCGGGGGCAGAAGCCGCAGGGTATGGGTGCCGGAGCACCCCACAAAGCAGTGCTCGTCGTAGACCAGGCGCTGGCGCACCTCTTTCTGGGGCACGTCGAGCTCGATGCCTATCATCAGACCGCGGCCGCGCACATCGGTGATGTGGGGCTCCGTCTGCCGGAGCTCGTTGAGGCGCTGCAGCAGGTAGTGGCCCATGGTGTCGGCGTTCTCCACCAGATGCTCGCTCTCTATCACGTCGAGCACGGCGAGGGCGGCGGCGCACGCCAGGTGGTTGCCGCCGAAGGTGGTGCCGAGCTGACCGTAGACGGGCTTGAACTCGGGCGAGATGAGCACGGCCGACATGGGGAAGCCGTTGGCGATGCCCTTGGCCACCGTGATGAGTTGCGGACGGATGCCCAGCCACTGGTGGGCGAAGAAACGGCCGCTGCGGCCGTAGCCGCACTGTATCTCGTCGCAGATGAGCACCGTGCCGTGGCGTCGGCAGGCTGCCTCCAGGCGCTGGGCAAAGGAGGGGGTAATCATGCGGATGCCGCCCACACCCTGTATGCACTCGATGATGCAGGCGCACACGTCGCCCTTCGCCAGTTCGCGCTCCCATGCTTCGATATCGTCGATGGGTAGGAAACTGACGTGGTGGTTGGCGTTGACGGGAGCGATAATCTTAGGATTGTCGGTGGCTTCCACTGCCAGCGAGGTGCGTCCGTGGAAGGCTTTTTCTGCAGCGAGTATCCTGCTGCGGCCGGTGGTGAACGAGGCGAGCTTCAGACTGTTCTCGTTGGCCTCGGCGCCGCTGTTCACCAGAAACAGCTGGTAGTCGGGATAGCCGCTTATGGCACCCAGGCGTTCGGCCAGCTCACGCTGCAGCGTGTTCACCACGGAGTTGGAGTAGAAGCCTATCTTGCCCAGCTGTCGGCTCACTGCCTCCACATAGTGGGGATGGCTGTGGCCGATGCTGATCACGGCATGGCCGCCGTAGAGGTCGAGGTATTCGGTGCCGGCATCGTCGTAGACGCGGCATCCCTTGCCGCTCACGATGTTCACACCGAACAGGGGGTATACGTCGTATAGTTTCATATCGCGTTTTCTTTCTTTTCAGAAGGCTGATGCCTTGAGGCGCAGTCCGGTCCTCTCGTCGAGGCCGAAGAGCAGGTTCATGTTCTGTACGGCCTGGCCCACCGCTCCTTTCAGCAGGTTGTCGATGCAGGCGGTCACCAGTAGTTTGTCGTCATACTTCTCGCAGTGTATAAGTGCCTTGTTGGTGTTCACCACCTGTTTCAGGTCGAGGGCGCTGTCGCTGTAGTGGGTGAAGGGCTCCTCGGCGTAGAATGCCTTGTAGGCCTGCTCTATCTCTTCTATCGGTCGGGCGGTGCGCACCACCTCGGTGCAGAAGATGCCCCGTGCAAAACACCCGCGGTAGGGTATGAAGTCGATGGAGCAGTCGAGATGGCCCTGCAGTTGGCAGAGGCTCTGGCGTATCTCGGCTATGTGCTGGTGGCGGAAGGGCTTGTAGATGCTCATGTTGCCGGTGCGCCAGGAGAAATGGGTGGTGGCCGATGGTTTCTGGCCGGCACCGGTGCTGCCGGTGATGGCGTTCACGGCCACGTCGTGTACCAGCTCGCCCATCTGCGCCAGGGGCAGCAGACCCAGTTGGATGCAGGTGGCGAAACAGCCGGGGTTGGCGATGTGGCGGGCCGCAGTTATCCGATGGCGGTTCAGCTCGGGCAGACCGTACACGAAATCGTGGCTGCCGTCGGCGATACGGAAGTCCTGGGCCAGGTCTATCACGCGCACCTCTTCGGGCAGCGGATGCTCCGCAAGGAAGGCGCGGCTCTTGCCGTGGCCGAAACAGAGGAAGAGCACGTCGATGTCGTCGAAGGGCATGTCGGCGCTGAAGGTGAGGTTCAGTTCGCCGTCAAGACCTTCGTGCACGCCGGTCACCGGGTGGCCGGCATGGCTCTCGCTGTGGGCGAATCGTATCTCGGCCTGCGGGTGACAGGCAAGCACGCGGAGCAGTTCTCCCCCGGTATAGCCGGCGGCCCCCATGATGCCTATTCTGATGGGTCTGTCCATAATGGTGCGGTTTTTATCGTTGTTCGTCGGGATGTATGCCGTAGTACACTCTCAGAGGGGTGCTCATCAGTTTGATGAATCCCTTTGCCTCTTCGGCACTCCAGCCGCTCTGGGTCTCGCCGTATTCGCCGAGCTTCGACTTGAGCAGGTCGTTGGGCGAGTCTACGCCCACCACCTCGAAACCGAGCGGCCGCAGGCGCAGGATGACATCGCCGCTCACATGGCGCTGTGAACTGGTGAGCATGGCCTCGATGTCGGGCATCACAGGCTCCAGGTACTGGCTCTCGTGCAGGAACATGCCGTACCAGTTGGCCACCTGGTCTTTCCAATACTGCTGCCATTTGCTCAGCGTGTTCTTCTCCAGTGCGCGGTGAGCCTCGATGATGAGTTTGGGGGCGGCGGCCTCGAATCCCACACGGCCCTTGATGCCGACGATGGTGTCGCCCACGTTGCAGTCGCGTCCTATGCCGTAGGCGGCGCCTATCTCCTCGATGCGCTGAATGGCTTTTATCCTGTCGGTGAAGGCTTCGCCGTTCACACCGCTTATCTCGCCTTTCTCGAAGGTGATGGTGAGCAGGCTTTCCCCCTCATGGGCCACATGCTTCAGGTAGGCTTCTTCAGGCAGGCCCTGTGAGGGGTCGAGCAGTTCGCCGCCGCAGATGCTGGTGCCCCAGATACCCACGTTGTAGGAGTATTTCAGTTTGGTGAAGTCGGCATGGTAGCCATGGGCGTTCAGATAGTCCACTTCTTCCTTGCGGGTGAGCCGTTCGTCGCGGGTCAGTGTGATGATCTCGATACCGGGCGACATCACCAGGAAGGTCATGTCGAAGCGTATCTGGTCGTTGCCGGCGCCTGTCGACCCGTGGGCTATCGCATCGGCGCCTATCTCGTTGGCATAGCGGGCTATGGCGATGGCCTGGAAGATGCGCTCCGACGATACCGAGATGGGGTAGCAGTTGTTGCGCAGCACATTGCCGAATATCATGTATTTGAGCGACTTCTCATAATACTCCTGCGTCACGTCGAGCGTTACATATTGTTTGGCCCCCAGACGGTAGGCATTCTCCTCGTTCTTCTTCAGCTGGGCGGCGCTGAAACCGCCCGTGTTGGCACATGCGGCATGCACCTCGTAGCCTTCCTGGCTGAGGCGCATCACAGTGTAGGAGGTGTCGAGACCGCCCGAAAAGGCTACTACTACTTTCTTCTTATCCATAATTCTCATCGTTTGTTGTTTCTTCATTCTTGTCCAATTCTCTGATGCGGTCGAGCACGTCTTGCGGTATCTTGGCCGGCAGGTGTTCCTCGGGGTCGTAGAGCATGGCCGTGCAGATGCAGTATTTGCGGTGGGTGCGCTGCAGAATGTCTACGTTGACGCAGCCGTTGCACCCCTGCCAGAACGACTCGTCGTCGGTCAGATCGTCGAAAGTCACGGGCTTGTAGCCCAGCTGGGTGTTCATGGCCATCACGGCGGCTCCGCTCGTCAGACTGAATATCTTGGCGTGGGGCCAGCGGGTGCGGGCCAGACTGAAGGTCATGTCTTTTATCTTCTTGGCTACACCGCGCCCCCGGTAGTCGGGATGCACAATCAGACCTGAGGTGGTGACATACTGCTTGTTGCCCCATGTCTCGATATAGCTGAAACCGGCAAAGCGCTCTCCGTCGAGTGCCAGCACGGCTTTCGCCTCGCGCATCTTGTTGAGCAGGTATTCGTGTGTGCGCCGTGCTATGCCGGTGCCCCTTACCTTGGCGGCGTCGGCGATGGTTTGTAGAATGGTGTCTACATAGAATTCATGCTCGGCACTGGCTACCAAGACAACAATATCTTCCATTTATTTCCTTTTACCTTAAAAAACACTGAATAGTCGGAGGGGCGGTGATGACTCGCCGGGCGGCATCTGTGGGCCCTCGCTGTCTTGTCTGTTTCTGTTGTGCTCCTGCTGTAGGGAAAATCCTATCGGGGAGGCTTAATGCGGCATCTCCTTTTGGAGCCGTGCCCGTCAGCGCAGGTCGGGAATGATGACCGACAGGTCTTCTATCACGGCGTGCTGCGATACGTTTTCCTGGATGACAAAAAGTATGGTGTCGTCGCCGGCCACGGTGCCCAGTATCGAGGGTATGTTGCTGTAGTCGATGTTGTAGGCGATGCTGCTGGCATAGCCGGGGCGGGTCTTTATCACACCTATGTTGCCGGAGAAATTGATGGAGAGAAAACCTGATGTCTGGAGCATCTCCATAGCCGAGCGGGGTTTGGTGGAGCGCTTGTACATCGTGTCGTTGGGCAGTACGTATACGTATTTGCCGTTCATACTGGCTGCCTTGGCCACCTTCAGCTGTTTCAGGTCTCTACTCAGTGTGGCCTGCGTCAGCTTGAATCCTTCTTTCTCAAGGGCTTGAAGCACTTCTTCTTGGCTGCTCAGCTCCTTGCTCGATATCAGCATCTTCAGTGCTTCCATTCTGCTGGTCTTCGTCTTCATAAGCCGTATATTTATACTTTTACGGCTGCAAATTTATTCAAATTTATAAATATAACAAAATTTTTCATATAAAATTATTATTATGTTGTCGTTTTTGTTGTCAAATTGTAATTATTCTGCTCGTTTTTCCTTCTTTTCGTCGTTTTGTAATTTTCTTTTATGTTGTCGTTTTGTATACATCCCGGCGGGTATTTATGCCAAAAAAAGAGCCCGTATCCTGGTGCGGATTCGGGCTCCATGGGGAAATCTGCTCGTACAGGTCAGTCACGACTGCCGAAAATGCGGAGCAGATAGAGGAATAGGTTGATGAAGTCGAGATAGAGGGTGAGCGAGCCCAGCAGGGCCAGCTTCTGTGCCTGAGCATCGGGTTCGGGGCAGAGGGCCAGCATCTCTTTTATCTTTTGCGAATCGTAGGCGGTAAGGCCAACGAAGATGAGCACGCCCAGGTAGCTCAGAATGAGGTCCATGCCGGCGCTCTTCACGAAGAACACATTCACCAACGTGGCGATGATGATACCGATGAGACCCATAAAGAGGAATCGTCCGATGGGGGAGAGGTCGCGCTTCGTGGTGTAGCCGAACACAGCCATGGCAGCAAAGGTGCCTGCGGTGATGAAGAACACACGGGCCACCGACGCACCGGTATACACCAGCAGCAGCGGGGCTATCGTGAGTCCGTTCAAGATGGAGTAGGCCACAAACAGTAGGGTGGCGGTGGTGACCGACAACTTGTTGATCATTCCGCTGATGACAAACACTATCACGAGCTCGGCAATCACCAGACCCCACATCAGACCTGAGTTGAACAGGTTGAACACGAAGTCGGTGTTGTTGGCCACGTAATAGGCGGTCAGACCGGTGATGGCAAGGGCCAGCGTCATCCAGGTGTAGACTTTGCGCATCAGTGCGGGAAATGCCTGCGATAGCGAGAGGCCTCTTTCTTCTCTGACAATTCTTGATAATTCTTGCTCGTTCATTTTCTTATGTTTTACTTGGTTTCTAATCGTTGATGATATCTTTCTTCTATAGCTACAATTCTTATGCCAAAAAGTGTCTATATGGCTCCTAGATAATGCAAATATACATATTCTTTGTGAATATGGCGGTTTTGTGACGCTTATTTTTGTTTTTATTAATAAAAATGACGCTTATATATAATAAGGTAAAGGGAGTGTGGGAGTGTTTTTTAGTAGTGGTAGGAGTAGAGGTGTGTAGGAGTGCAGGCATGTGCATTTGTCTATACTCCTATCACTCCAATCCGCTGCAATTGTTTACGCTTCTACACTCCTGTTACTCCAAAAAAAAGGCATTTCTGGCTCTGTTTGGCCTGATTTTGTCAAGAATCCCGAAAACTTTCATGTTTTTCCGAAAAAAGTGGTCTGAAAATTTGGAGGGAGCGTGTAAAGTTCATACCTTTGCATCCGCTTTCGAAC
>ONMI01000029.1 GCA_900318915.1 uncultured Prevotellaceae bacterium
AGTGCATAATTCGGGAAAAAAGCATTAAATTTGCAAACGAAATTATTGACACAGCATTCTCAATGAGTACCATCGGTATCATTTATACCCTTACCGTAACGAACAGTGTAGCGAAGAAAGAGTCACTTCTTCGACCGATGCTCTTGAGAATGCCTCATTCCGCCACTTTATTCCACCATTTACCCACAGAGGGGAAACCATATAAGATGTGCGGATAACCATCATCGATCAACAATAAGACAATATTCACTAAAGAGAGCAACAACAATATGGAATTTGAGATGATTGCCAAGACATTCATGGGTTTGGAACCCGTTTTGGCACAAGAACTCACCGAGCTGGGCGCCAACAATGTTGAGATAGGCCGCCGTATGGTATCCTTCACCGGTGACAAAGAATTGATGTACCGCGCCAACTTTCAGCTTCACACTGCCATCCGCATCCTCAAGCCGATAAAGCATTTCAAGGCACAATCGGCCGACGATGTATACAACGAAGTGAAGAAAATAGACTGGAGCGACTATATTAAGGAAGGCTGCACTTTTGCTGTAGACGCTGTAGTATTCTCCGAGGAGTTCAAACATTCCAAATTTGTGAGCTACAAGGTGAAAGACGCCATTGTAGACCAATTCAGAGAGCGTACAGGCAGTCGGCCCAACATCTCGGTAAGCAACCCTGACATCCAGCTGCACATCCACATAGCAGAGGACAAGGCCACCCTGTGCCTCGATTCCAGCGGCGAGTCACTGCACCGAAGAGGCTACCGCCAGGAGACGGTAGAAGCCCCCCTCAACGAAATTCTGGCTGCCGGCATCATACTGCTGAGCGGCTGGAAAGGCGACACCGACTTCATAGACCCCATGTGCGGTTCGGGCACCTTCCTGATAGAAGCCGCCCTGCTGGCCCGCAACATATCGCCCGGTGTATACCGTAAAGGATTCGCCTTTGAGAAATGGCCCGATTTCGACAGTGATTTGTTCGACGCCATCTACAACGACGACAGTAAAGAACGAGAGTTCACGCACCATATCTACGGCTATGACGTAGACCCCAAAGCGGTGGCCAAGGCCCGTCTGAATGTTAGGGCCGCCGGTCTGAGCAACGACATCACCATAGAGTTGGCCGACTTCAAGGACTTCACCCAGCCCAAGGAGCCGAGCATCATGATTACCAATCCCCCCTATGGTGAGCGCATATCCACCCCCGACCTTTTAGGCACCTACAAGATGATAGGCGAACGGCTGAAGCACCAGTTTGTAGGCAACGAGGCATGGATACTCAGTTACCGTGAGGAGTGCTTTGACCAGATAGGCCTCAAGCCCTCTATCAAGATACCGCTTTTCAACGGTTCCTTGGAATGCGAGTTGCGCAAATACGCCTTGTTCAAAGGCGGCCTCAAAGAATTCAGGAGCGAAGGCGGCATCGTAAAGACCGATGAGGAAAAGAAACAAATGGCCGAGAAGCACCGCTTCAAGAAAAACCGCGAGTTCAAGCGCCGCATAGAAGAAGAGAATGAGAACGAGGAAAGCGACATCCGCTCCTTCACCTTCCACAAGCACGACATCGATGTGAGGAACGGTCGCGTGCGCAAGTTCGACCATGACGACGAGGGCCGCGGCGACCGCCGCAGGCGTCGTGACTTCGACGACAACGGCGGCGGCAGAAACTCGCAGTGGAGCAAGCGCGGCAAACCCGACGGCGACCGCCGGGACCGTAGCCATGGCTCATGGGGAAAAGGGCGCGACGACCGCCGTTCGCCCATGAAAGGAAACAAACGAGACAGAGGGAACAAAGACAAGTAAAAAACCATGAAACACCATTCTATGTTATGGATAGTGGCAGCCATAGCTACTATCGCATTGAACATCCAACACATGAACGCCCAAGAAAAGCTCTTTACCCTTGAGGATTTGAACTACGGAGGCAGGAACTACCGCAACCTCCAACCCACCAACGCCTACTACACCTGGTGGGGCGACGAGCTGATTCAGACCGAGGTGGAGCACTGTTACCAAATAGACAAAAAGACAGGGAAAAGAACCCTTCTGTTCAGCATTGACGACGTGAACGGTTCGTCCGACCGATTCAAGATGTACCACTTCCTCTATGCCACCTTCCCCTATCCCGATAAGAAAATTGTGGTGTTGGAGAACGGGAAAGAGCGAGTGCTCTACAACTGGGAAGAGAAGGCAGCTGTCAGCATCAGCGACTGCAGCGACGAGGAAGGAGGCGAATGGTGCCCCGCCACCTGCGCTTCGGCCTATGTGAAAGACTGCCAGCTGTATGTGAAGGAAGCCGACGGCACCCAGCATCAGCTTACCAGCGACGGCAGCCGCGAGATTGTGTACGGCCAAAGCGTGCACCGCGATGAGTTCGGCATCTACAAGGGAACTTTTTGGAGTCCCGACGGCCAAAGGCTGGCTTTCTACCGGATGGACCAGAGCATGGTGGCCGACTATCCCCAAGTGAACATCAGCACGAGGATTGCTACCGAAGAGCCCGACAAATATCCCATGGCGGGTGAGACGAGCCACAAAGTGACCGTGGGCGTATTTGACCTCAAAACACAGAAGACCATCTACCTCAATGCCGGAGACCCCACAGACCGCTATTTCACCAATATACAATGGAGTCCGGACTCCAAGAAAATCTATATTTTCGAATTGAACCGCGACCAGACCGACTATACCCTGGTGAGATACGATGCCGAAACGGGTGCCAAGGAGAAGGAACTGTTCGGTGAGCACAACGACAAATATGCCGAACCGCTCAATCCCATCACCTTCCTGCCTTGGGACGAGCACAAATTCATCGTACAAAGTCAGCGCGACGGTTATAACCACCTATATCTATACGACGACAACGGCAAAATGCTGAAACAACTGACAAAAGGCGCCTGGGTGGTGCTAGACCTGATAGGTTTCAACAAGCAGGCTAAAAGTGCCGTAATACTGAGCACAGAGGCCAGCCCCATCCAGAACAACCTCTATACCGTGAACATTAAAAACGGACGGCGTACCGCCATTGACAACGGCAAGGGCGTGCACGGCAGTATCTGGTCGGCCAGCGGACACCGCAACGCCATGCTATCGGCCAGCGGCCGCTATCTCTACGACACCTACAGCGAGCCCGATGTGCCAAGAAAGATAGACGTGAGCGAGGTGAGCACAGGAAAACGCGTGAACCTGCTTACGGCCGACAATCCGTGGAAAGACTATCAGGTGCCCACCTATACCTGCGGCACACTGAAAGCCGCCGACGGTGAGACCGACCTCTATTACCGAATGGTAAAACCCGCCGACTTCGACGCCAGCAAGAAATATCCCACTGTGGTATATGTGTATGGAGGCCCCCACGCGCGCAATGTGGAAGCCAGCTGGCACTACGCCTCCCGCAGTTGGGAGACCTATATGGCACAAAAGGGCTACATTCTCTTCATCCTCGACAACCGAGGCTCGTGCGACCGCGGGCTGGCCTTTGAGCAAGCCACCTTCCGGCAGTTGGGACAGATAGAAATGCAAGACCAGATGAAGGGAGTGGAATATCTGCAGAGCCTGCCCTATGTCGACGCCGACCGAATCGGTGTGCACGGTTGGAGCTTCGGCGGATTCATGACCATCTCGCTGATGACCAACTATCCCGACGTGTTCAAAGTGGGTGTGGCCGGCGGTCCGGTGATAGACTGGAAATGGTATGAGGTAATGTACGGTGAGCGCTACATGGACACCCCGCAGACCAACCCCGAAGGCTACGAGAAGACCAACCTGCTCAAACAGGCTCCCAAACTGAAAGGAAAGCTTCAGATCATTCAAGGGCTGAACGACAAGACGGTGGTGCCCCAACACTGCCTCTCGTTTATAGATGCGTGCATAGAAAACGGCACCCAGCCCGACTTCTTTGTGTATCCTGGCGAGCCCCACAATATGCGAGGTCACAAGAGTGTGCATCTGCACGAAAGAATCACCCAATACTTTGAAGATTACCTAAAGTAGAACTTTAACAAAACGACTATATACCTATGAATATATTGCTTTTAGGAAGCGGAGGAAGAGAGCACGCACTGGCTTGGAAGATAGCCCAAAGCGAGAGAGTGGAGAAACTGTTTGTTGCCCCTGGCAATGCCGGGACACAAAGCTGCGGCACGAATGTGCCCATCAAGGCCGATGATTTTGCCGCCATCAAGGATTTTGTCGTAGCCGAAGGAATCGACATGGTGGTAGTAGGTCCGGAAGACCCACTGGTAAAAGGCATCTACGACGAGCTGAAAAGCGACTCCCGCACCGCCCACGTGCCCGTAATCGGTCCGTCGAAAGCCGGTGCAGAGTTGGAGGGCAGCAAAGACTTTGCCAAGGGATTCATGCAGCGCCACAACATACCTACGGCACGCTATCAGACCTTCGACGGCCATCATCTGGCCGAAGGCCTTGCCTTTCTGAAGACCCTCACCCCACCCTATGTGCTGAAAGCCGACGGTCTGTGCGCCGGTAAAGGCGTGCTGATTGTTGACGACCTTTCCACAGCCTGTAAAGAACTTGAGGAGATGCTTGGCGGCATGTTCGGTACCGCCTCCTCGAAAGTAGTGATAGAAGAATATCTCGACGGCATAGAATGCTCGGTATTTGTGCTGACCGACGGCGAGCACTACAAGATACTGCCCGAGGCAAAGGACTACAAACGCATAGGTGAGCATGACACCGGCCTCAACACCGGCGGCATGGGCAGTGTGAGCCCTGTGCCCTTTGCCGATAAAGAATGGATGCGCAAGGTGGAAGACCGTATCATCCGTCCCACGGTGGAAGGTCTGAAGGCAGAAGGCATCGACTACAAAGGCTTCATCTTCTTCGGTCTGATCAATGTAGGCGGCGACCCCAAGGTGATAGAATACAACTGCCGCATGGGCGACCCCGAGACAGAAACCGTGATGCTCAGACTGAAGAGCGACATTGTAGACCTGTTTGAGGGAGTGGCGCAAGGCGACCTGGACCGCCGCGAGATCACATTCGACCCCCGTTCGGCCGTGTGTGTGATGCTGGTGAGCGGCGGCTATCCCCAATCCTACCGTAAGGGTTATGAGATAACCGGTCTCGACCAGGTGGAAGGCAGTATCGTTTTCCATTCGGGCACTGCAGTTGACGCCGAGGGCCGTACCGTAACGGCCGGCGGCCGCGTGATAGCCGTGAGCAGTTACGGTGCCGACAAAGCCGAAGCCCTTCGCAAATCGTTTGAAGAGGCACAGAAAATCCACTTTGAGGGCAAATACTTCCGCAGTGATATTGGCAGTGACCTATAATGGCATATAGGAGACTACAAAATGTCATAGCAGAGAGTAAGGCACTATTGCCATTCTGCCTTCTTCTGGCAGGATATGCATGGGTGAAGGCAGGCTATGCTGTGTCCGGCATGTGGATACAGGCAGCCTGCCTCCTGCTGACCGTATATCTGGCCGAGTTGCTGAACTACACGCATGGCCTGCTGCGTGAGGAGAGCCACATGACCGGCTCACTCATTCTGCTACTCAACTGCATGGCGGTGAGCATTATACCCGATATGCGCGTAGGCATCCTTCAACTCTGCATGGTGGGAATGTTCCTCACCCTATTCTATTCATACGAACAGCGCCAGTCTTCGGGCTGGGTGTATTACGCTTTTCTCTGTATCGGACTGGCCAGCATGGTGTTTGCCCCCATACTCTATTTCGTTCCCCTTTTGTGGATTATACTCTTCCTGAACCTAAGGAGTCTGACCTTCAAGACCTTTTTGGCCTCCCTGTTAGGCGTCGTCACCCCCTATTGGTTTGCCTTGGGATGGTATATCTACCAGGACGAGCTGGAGTTGCTGGCAGATCATTTTCAGGCGCTCGCCGCAGTATCTCCACCATCCGGTTATCTTGAACTTGGAGAGCACACGCTACTGACCGTGGGTTGGAGCTACTTGCTGGCGCTGATCAGCATGGTCCATTATATGCGGCAGGGATATCACGACAACATACGCACCCGCATGTTTTACAACGCCGTCATCACCATAGATTTGGGCATACTGCTGTTCATGGCCCTCCAGCCTCAGCACTGTCTGGAGCTGTTCTCTCTGCACATGGTGTGCCTGAGCATTCTCCTGGCCCATTTTCTCACTCTCACGCACACCTGGCTCACTAACATCAGTTTCTTTGTCATCATCCTTATCACCTTAGCCATCAGCGCCTATCACCTATGGATGCCATCATCGAATTTCTTGTCAGCAATGGTTACTGGGGCATGCTGATAGCCGCCTTTATAGCCGGCAGTTTTTTCCCTTTCAGCAGCGAGGCCGTAATGGTAGGCCTCCTGGCCCTTGGTCTTGACCCCTGGAGCCTTGTTGTTTACGGCACGATAGGCAACTGGGCCGGCAGTATGTTCAACTACGGCATAGGTCGGCTTGGAAAGATGGAATGGATACACCGCTACCTACATGTGAGCGAGGAAAGTCTGGCGAAGGCCCACCGCTTTTTGGGCGACCGTGGAGCCTGGATGGGCTTTTTCGCCTTTTTGCCCATCCTGGGAACGGCACTGTGCATCGTTTTGGGTCTGATGCGCGCCCGTCTCTCCATCTGTGCCATCAGTATATTGCTGGGCAAATTTCTCAGATATCTGGTCATAATGTTCGGAACGGGCCTGCTATTATGAAATTCGGCAACATATCTTTTCCCATATCATTTTTTTTATATAAATTTGCACCATTGTATCAACGATATTCTGCGACAAGGATAATTCATTAAGTAAAAACAACAAAATGAAGAAGTACAGAATTGTGGACAACGTGGTGGGATGGGTTATATTCCTGATCGCCGCCTTCGTGTATTGCTCCACGGTAGAGCCGACAGCCAGTTTCTGGGACTGTCCTGAATTCATTACCACAGGTTACAAGATGGAAATAGGGCATCCGCCAGGAGCACCTTTCTTCATGCTGACGGCCAACTTGTTCTCACAATTCACCAGCGACCCCTCGCAAGTAGCCTTGATGGTGAACATCATGAATGCGATACTGAGTGCCGTATGTATTCTATTCCTGTTCTGGACCATCACGCATCTTACCCGCAAGCTGATCATGAAAGACTGGTCGGAGCTGGACACCGCTAAACTTATCGCCATTGAGGCAGCCGGTGCGGTGGGTGCCCTTATCTACGCGTTCAGCGACACCTTCTGGTTCAGTGCCGTAGAGGGCGAGGTATATGCCTACAGTTCGGCCTTCACCGCTGTGGTATTCTGGCTGATACTGAAATGGGAAGACGACGCCGACAACCCGCACAGCGACCGCTGGCTGGTGCTGATAGCCTATATGACCGGTCTTTCGATCGGTGTGCACCTGCTCAACCTGCTTTGCATTCCCGCCATCGTGTTGGTGTACTACTACCGCCGTTTCCCCCAAGCCAACGGCGTTGGCTCCATCATAGCCCTTATTATATCGGCCGCCATAGTAGCCGCCGTGCTGTATGGTGTGGTGCCCGGCATCATCACCGTGGGCGGTTGGTTTGAGCTGCTGTTTGTCAACGTTCTGCACTGCCCCTTCAACACCGGCCTTTACATCTACATGGTCATTCTGGTGGCCGTGGTGATATGGGCCATCTATGAAAGCTACCACGACAAGAGCCCCATGCGGCAGAATATCTCCTTCCTGGCCGCTGTGGCCATGCTGGGTGTTCCCTTCTACGGTTATGGCTGGCAGGCAGCCCTCACCGGCATAGTGGCATTGGCCATATTGGCCGTCATTCTTAATTACAAGCAGAAGGGGCAGCCGATTGTTACGGCCCGTCTGAAGAACACCATTACCCTCTGCATGCTCATGCTCATGATAGGCTACAGCTCGTATGCCGTGATTGTGATACGCTCGGCCGCCAATCCTCCGATGGACCAGAACTCGCCCGAGGATATCTTCACACTGGGCAACTACCTGAGCCGCGACCAGTACGGCTACCGCCCGCTGTTCTATGGACAGGCATACAACTCGGAGTACAAGGCCGACGAGCGTGGCTACGTCAAGATGAACAAGACGTCTCCCATCTACCAGCGCCGTGAAAAGGCGTCGGCCGATGAGCCCGACACCTACTTCATCGTCGACTGGAAGCAGCAGCCCGAATACGAGCAGAACATGTTCTTCCCCCGTATGTACTCCTCAGCCCACCGCGACCTCTACGAGAGCATCATCGACGTGAAAGGCAAACTTGTACCCTCGAGCTACGGAGAAGGCGTAGTGAAGATGCCTACCCAAATGGACAACCTGCGTTTCTTCATCTCCTATCAGTGCAACTTCATGTACTGGCGCTACTTCATGTGGAACTTTGCCGGCCGCCAGAACGACATACAAGGCAACGGAGAGCGCGAGTTCGGCAACTGGATAAGCGGCATCCCCTTTATCGACAACATGCGCTTAGGCGACCAGGAACTGCTTCCTGATGAGCTGAAGGCCAACAAAGGACATAACGTGTTCTACTGCCTGCCCCTGTTGCTCGGCCTTATCGGTCTGATTTGGCAAGCCTTCCGCGGCGAGCGCGGCATCAAGCAGTTCTGGGTGGTCTTCTTCCTGTTCTTCATGACCGGACTGGCCATTGTGGTCTATCTGAACCAGACGCCCAACCAGCCGCGCGAGCGCGACTATGCCTACGCCGGTTCGTTCTATGCCTTCGCCATCTGGTGCGGTCTGGGCGTAGCAGCCATCTACGACTGGCTGAAGAAGCTGAAGCTCAGCCCCATAGCCGCATCCGCCATTGCCGCCATTGCCTGTCTGCTGGTGCCCATCCAGATGGTATCGCAGACTTGGGACGACCACGACAGGAGCGGCCGCTACACCTGCCGCGACTTCGGCCAGAACTATCTGATGTCGCTGCAGGATGACGGTTATCCCATCATCTTCACCAACGGCGACAACGACACCTTCCCCTTGTGGTACAACCAAGAAACCGAGGGTGTGAGGACCGACGCCAGGGTGTGCAACCTGAGCTATCTTCAGACCGACTGGTACATCGACCAGATGTGCCGTCCCGCCTACGACTCGCCCAGTGTGCCCATCAAGTGGCCCCGTATCGACTACTGCACGGGCACCAATGATGTGGTGGTGGTGAAGTCAGGCTATAAAGAAGCCATCCGCCAACTCTACCGTGAATATCCCGACCAGGCCGTGGAGCTGTTTGGTGAAGACCCGTTCGAGCTGAACAATATCCTGAAATACTGGGTACGCGGCAAAGTGAGCCCCGAGCAGGAGAAAGTGATGCGGATGATAGCCAGCGCTGCTGATCCTCAGGATCCCAATTTCCACGTGATACCCACCGACACCCTGCACATGACGATAGACAAGGAAGCCGTGAAGCGGAGCCATATGAAGATGGTGAGCGACTCGATTCCCGACAAGATGAGCATCTCGCTGAGCGGCCGTCGTACGCTGGGCAAGGGAGACCTCATGATGCTGGAGATGCTGTCGCAGACCAATTGGGAGCGTCCTATCTATGTAGCCATCACCGTAGGTGAAGACAACTACATGAACCTGGGCGACAACTTCGTGCAGGAAGGTCTGGCCAGCCGTATCACCCCCTTCCATACCAAAGGCAACGACCTGGCCATGTTCGACACGGAAAAGACCTACGACCGCGTGATGAACAAGTTCAAGTTCGGCGGACTGAGCGAGCCCGGCCTCTATCTTGACCAGACCATCATGCGTATGTGCGGCACCCACCGCCGTCTGTTCTCCCAGCTGGCACAATGTCTGATTGCCGAAGGCAAGAACGACAAGGCCATCAAAGCCCTTGCCAAGATGGAGAAGGAGATACCCGAATACAATGTTCCGATGGACTATCTGAGCGGTGGTCTCGACCTGATATCCGCCTACGGCAAGGTGGGCAACAAGAAACGCGCCACCGAGATAGCCGACACGCTCTGGAAGACCTCGTCACAGTATATGCGCTGGTATATGCAGGATCCCTACTACATGATGATTTCTGCCCGCGACTGTCAGCGCCATCTGTACGTGATGAACAACATTATCGGCACGATGGGCGGCATAGACGCCAAATGGGCATCAGAACACGAGGAACAGTTCAACCGTCTGTGCGATGCCTACGAACAGCTTGGCGGACAATAAGCTTTGCTAAACGAGGAGAGCACCTATGGAGTGTGTGCTCTCCTCGTTTTTATCCATACTCTTCAATACGGTACTGATATCCCATGATTATAGAACAGCCATCCATATGGTTACGCTGGATGTTTCCGAGAGCTAAATGGCGGATGAACCGCCATGAACATTCGGTATATCTTACATTTGATGACGGTCCTATACCGGAATCGACACCATTCCTGCTGGAGACGCTGGCCCACTATGGCATAAAGGCCACCTTCTTCATGGTGGGTGACAATGTGCGGAAATATCCCGAACTGTTTGAGCAGATTGTGAAAGCCGGCCATCAGGTGGGCAATCACACCTACAACCACCTGGGCGGTCTGAAGCACTGGACGAAGACCTACATAGACAATGTGCAGAAAGCCAACGAGCTGATACATGCCCACCTGTTCCGTCCGCCCCACGGGTGGATGAATCATGACGAATATTTCTGGCTCAGCTTGAAATACAAGATTATCATGTGGGACGTGGTGACCCGCGACTACTCCAAATGGCTTACCGCCGAAGATGTGGTGAACAATGTGAAACGCTACACACGCAACGGTTCCATCATCACCTTCCACGACTCGCTCAAGAGCATCGACAAGCTCAAGACTGCGCTGCCCGAGTCGATAGAGTTTTTATTATCAGAGGGGTATGATTTCAAAGTCTTCAAGTGAGATAAAAGCCGAGGCCAAACGTCTCGGTTTTTTTTCCTGCGGCATAGCCCGTGCCGAGGCGGTGGACCAGGAGACCACCCTCTACTATGAACGCTGGCTCCATGAAGGGCATCAGGCCGGCATGGACTATCTTGCACGCAACAAGGAAATGCGTCTGGACCCCACTTTGCTGATGCCGGGTGCCCGCAGTATCATCTGTGTGGCGATGAACTACGCCCCCTCCCGCCTTATCGCCGAAGATGAATACCAAATAGCCTATTACGCCTATGGGAAAGACTACCACGACGTGATGCGATCCCGTCTTTTCCAACTCGCCGAAGCCGTCGGCGCCACTCCGTGCCGGGTGTGCTGCGACACAGCTCCTCTGCTGGAACGCTACTGGGCGGTGAGAGCAGGAATAGGGTTTATAGGAAAGAACCGGCAGCTTATCATACCCGGCAGCGGCAGTCTGTTCTTCTTAGGCGAACTGCTGGTGGACGAGCCGTTGGAGTACGACCACCCCCTTAGCATGACCTGCCGTCAATGCGACGCCTGCGTGAAAGCCTGCCCCACCGGTGCGCTGCAAGGCGACTGTTTCGACGCCAACCGGTGCCTTTCGTACCATACCATAGAGAACAGAGGCACCATTCCCCCGGATATATCAAAAAAAATGGGTCACACCTTTTACGGGTGTGACCGATGTCTAAAAGTATGCCCGCACAACCGCCAGGCGGAGCCTACCCAGGAACCAGCTTTCCAGGCATCGGAAGAGCTTCTCTCCATGACGAGAGCCCGCTGGAAGTCGCTCAGTATAGACGACTACCGCAGGCTGTTCAAGGGCAGTGCGGTGAAACGTGCCAAATATGACGGTCTAATGCGTAACATCCGCCTATTGGACGACGACACAGAGCCGTCGGCTCAGTGAGCGTCGGTGCGCCAGGCCTCTGTGCAATATTTCCATCCCAAAGCATCATAGCACTTCATGAGCCTCTTGGCCCTCACTTTGAATGCCCCGAAATTCTTTGCCTCCGGCTGCATCCACTGCACCTCGGCAAGGGCAGCCATACGCGGCAGCACCTGATACTCAGCCAATTCGGGAGCACCGATATACTCTGTCCACAAATTGGCCTGCACCCCGATTATATGTTTCTTAGCCTCGGGCGACAGCGTGTCGGGAGCCGGTTCGGTATTGTACGTTTTGTCGAGAGGCAGATAGCCACCAATGAGCAGCGGATGACTCCATTCCGACTCTTTGGTCTGGTAATAATCGAAATAGAAAGAAGAGGTGGGCGACATGATGACATCATGTCCCAATTCGGAAGCGGCGAGTCCGCCTTCCGGCCCCCGCCAACTCATGATGGTGGCAGACGGCTCCACATTGCACTCGAGCAGTTCATCCCATCCGATGATTTTGCGTCCGTGCTGATGAATATACTTTTCTATGCGGCGGGTAAAATAGCCCTGCAGCAAGTCTTCGGGTGTGCGCTTGCCATTCTGCTTGAGTCCCTCCTCCTTGATACGCTTCTGGCAGAGCGGACAACTCTTCCACCGTGTGCGCGGCGACTCATCGCCACCGATATGGATATATTCTGAAGGGAAAATCTCCATCAGCTCATCGAGGACTCCCTCGAGGAAGGTAAACGTCTCTTCCTTGCCCGCACAGAGGATTTCATCGAACACGCCCCAATTGGGCTCCACCTCGTAAGGACCTCCTGTGCATCCCAGATTGGGATAAGCAGCCAGAGCAGCCTCCATGTGACCGGGCATATCAATTTCTGGTATGACGGTAATGTATCTGTCGGCAGCATATTTCACGATTTCGCGCATCTGCTCCTTGGTATAGAATCCGCCGTACCTGTTATACTCGTACAGTCCGGTGTTGCGCCCGATGACCGTGCGGTTTCTCCAAGCACCCACCTCGGTGAGCAAAGGATACTTGTCGACCTGCATACGCCAGCCTTGATCTTCTGTAAGATGCCAGTGGAAGGTATTCATGTTGTGCAGCACCATCATATCGATATACTGTTTGACGAAATCGACATCGAAGAAATGGCGTCCCACATCCAAATGCATGCCACGGTAAGAGAATCGGGGGCAATCGGATATCCTGACAAAAGGAACCGCCACCTCTTCGGCCCCTACGGGCAGCGCCTTGCGCAATGTCTGTATGCCGTAAAACACGCCACGCGGTGTCTTTCCCTCAATGAGAATGCCTTTTTTACCTACAATGAGGCAATATTCCTCGTCGCCGACCAGTTTCTTGTTGAGGCGCAACTGTACGGCATCGGCAGGCTTCTTCGTTTTTTTCTCCACGACGAGCGGCAAGGCCTGTCCTTTAAAATAAGGCTTGAGATACTCTGCGAGAAAACCCGCATTGCGTTTCATGTCCTCATTGTCGTCACAGCATATTCTGGTTATATTACTGAGCGGCATGGTATTGTCTTCCTGCACACACGATTGCGGGAGCGGCACGACATTGAAATCGGCACTTTGCTGTGCATGGCCGCTTATTGCAAAAAGAGCCATAAGCGCAAGTACTAAAAACGTGTTTTTCATGGTATCAGCTTTAAAGGTTAATAATAGTTCTGCAGATTATGAATCAAATCAGTTCGAGCACCACCTGCATCACCTTCTTTCCGAGTTCGTCGGCTTCTTCCATGGTCTGCGCCTCACTGTAAACACGGATAATAGGTTCGGTGTTAGATTTACGGAGATGAACCCACCTGTCGGGGAAATCAATTTTCACGCCATCGATGTCGTTGACTTGCTCATTGGCATAGAGTTCCTTCACCTTGACCAGTATGGCATCCACATCCGTTCCCGGTTTCAGGTCGATGCGGTTCTTGGCAATGCAGTAGTCGGGCAACTGCGCCCTAAGCTCACTAACCTTGCATTTTTTCTCAACGAGTGAGGAGAGGAACAAGGCTATGCCCACCAGGGCGTCGCGTCCGTAATGCGACTCGGGGTAGATGACACCGCCATTTCCCTCGCCACCGATGACAGCGCCCGTCTCTTTCATCTTGGTAGTGACATTGACCTCGCCCACGGCAGCAGCAGCATAGGTGCCGCCATGTTTGGCCGTGACATCGCGCAGTGCCCTGGTAGAAGAGAGGTTGGAAACCGTGGAACCAGGTGTATGAGCCAGGACATAGTCGGCCACCGACACCAAGGTGTATTCCTCGCCAAACATCTTGCCGTTCTCACAGATAAATGCGAGACGGTCCACATCTGGATCCACCACGATGCCCAGGTCGTACTTGCCTGTGGCCATCTCGTTCATGATGCCCGAGAGATTTTTCTCAAGCGGCTCCGGATTATGGGCAAAGTCGCCTGTCGGCTCACCGTTGAGCATGGTGTAGCTCACGCCCAGTTTGTCCAACAGTTTAGGCAGGACCACTCCCCCCACGCTGTTGATAGCGTCGACACACACCTTGAAATGAGCATTCTTTATAGCATCGGTATTGACCAGTTTCAGTTTCAGCACAGCCTCCACATGCCGGTTGTCGAAAGAATTGTCGGAGAAGTAATGTCCCAACTGGTCGACCTCGGCAAAAGAGAAGGCCTCTTTGTCAGCGATTTCAAGTACGCGGTTGCCATCATCCTTTGTGAGGAATTCTCCTTTGTCGTTCAGCAGTTTGAGTGCATTCCACTGTCGCGGGTTGTGGCTGGCCGTAATGATGATGCCCCCGTCGGCTTCAGACATGGTGACAGCCAGTTCGGTGGTTGGTGTGGTGGCCAGTCCGATGTCTACGACATCAAAACCCATGCCGAGGAGTGTGCCGCAGACCACACTGCGCACCATCTCGCCAGAGATGCGCGCATCGCGTCCGACCACGATTTTACCTTTTTCGACATTCTTTGCCTCACGTATGAAGGTAGCGTACGCAGCGGTGAACTTCACGATATCCAACGGATTGAGCGTATCGCCTGCGGGGCCACCTATAGTGCCTCTGATACCTGAAATAGACTTAATAAGTGTCATAAAAAACGAAGATAAAAACAATTATAACTAAACCCCTCTTTCGAAGGTGATTTCATAATAGCAAGGATAAACGCCCTGTGTAGCCAACCTCTGCCCTTCGGAATGCGGTACAATCAGTTTGACCTGCGCCACCTCATCAGTTTCGTTGACCGGTCTGCCCACATTGATATAAGCAAAAGGCACGAGCCATCCTGAGGGCACCGAGGTGCCGTAGTAATCGACCATCACGCCATAGGAGAAAGAAGCGGTGAATGTGCCTGATGTCTTTGTGACCGACATTTTATCGGGTCTCGACGAATAGTGCAGCACATTGTTGGTGGTTTGCAGGGAGTCGGTAAAGAGATTATACTCATTGTACCTGCACAGCACATTGGCAGTTTCACCGTCTTTCAGTTTTTCTCCGCATCCCATGCGAACAATCTGCATGTATACGCCCGTGTTTTCAAAAAGCACATATTCATTCTTGCTGACATCGGTGACGCAGCCATTCTGCTTGAAAGTGGATTCTGAGATGACGCTGATTTTTGAATCGGCCAGGAACTGGTTGATGGCCGATCTTTCCTTTTTTTTCTGGTCGGCATACGTCTCATGATGATTGCAAGCCGTGAGGAGGAGCCATCCTGACAGTACTAAAAGACAAGTGTGAAAATATCTCATAAAAATAATAGAGTTTTAATCATGCAAAATTAGTGAAAATAAACGGCAATCACGTTTTGGACCCCATATATTATCATTATTTAACCACCTCTTATTTATACTGTCTTGCAAAATGGAGTATAGCCATATGTGTAATCTGTATAGCTTCCTCCATTGAGCACATCAGTTTGCCTCCGGCTGCATTGGCATGTCCCCCACCATTGAAGAATTTCTCTGCAAGGGTATTGCAGAAATATTGGTCGACCGACCTGAGGCTCACCCAAATAAGGTTATCCTTGTCGGTATCCTCACGCAGCGAGATGGAGAGGCGCATGCCCTTAATGCGGAGCGGTTCGTTGACCAATCCCTCGGCATCGCCTTTGATGAAATGGAAACGTTTCATCTCCTTTCGTGTGATGGAGAAATAAGAAGCGTGGCATGGAGCCATGACACATAGTTTCTGAGAGATGACATAAGCCCTCATTCGCAGGCACATCTCGCTGTAGTTGTTGTAGACCCTCCTGTAGATACGGTCTTTATCGATACCCTTTGAAAGGAGCAGGCCTATGATGTGATAAATCTCAGGATAGGATGAATTGTAGGTAAAGCCACCCGTGTCGGTCATCATGCCACAATAAATGGAATCTGCTCCGGAAGAAGTCATTCCTTCGTATCCCCCCAACTGCCAGACAACACGGAAAACGATTTCGCTTGTGCTGCAAAGACTGGGATGCGACACGACAAAATCGGCCGGCATCTCAGGGTTGAGATGATGGTCGAAAAGAATTCTTGGCGCTTTGTTCGACAGCAGCAATTCTTCCATGTCGGCCACGCGGTGGGCACTGTTGAAATCGAGGCAACAGACGAGGTCGGCCTGTTTGAAAAGCGCCTCGGTCTTTTCCTTGTTCTTATCGTATCTGACCACTTGGTTGGCACTGGGAAGCCATTGCAGGAAATCGGGCATGGCATCGGGTATGACGACAGCCGTTTCCTTTCCACACCTTCGCAGGAAATCGGCCCATCCCAGGCAAGAGCCAATGGCATCGCCATCAGGGCTTTTGTGACAACACATCACCACTTGGTGAGCATTGTCGAGCATCGTCTTCAACAGGCTCAGCTGCTGCTCATCTAAAAGATTAATGTTCATTATTACACAAAGGTATCCTCTCCACGCCCCTTTGTCGGAGTATGAGAGAGGATACGTTTTTTATTATAAGGTTTAGAACAGTTTTGAGGGGTATACACCTTCATCTATGAGCTGCTGGATTCGGGCCACGACACCCTCGCGGTCGGCGGCATAGGTAACTCCGAACCATTTGCTGGTAGTATCGAGCACTTTGACCGACGCAGTTTTCTCATTGATGAGTTTGTTCACCATCAAGGGGATAAAGAATTCAGCCTTCAGATTGGTCATATTGTCGGGATTGGCCAGGAACTCCTTGAAATACTCCTCGCTGTATTTGAAATAGTCGGGTGTGAATCCCCACATATTCATGGAAACCGGCGTATTGTCGTCGACAGCCACCCACTGCGCCTTCTCGTCCTTATAGCAAACAGGTCCGTCGACCCGCATTATTTCGGTTCTCTCCACCACCGTGGTAAGATTTCCGCTCTCGTCGGTAGAGCAGATGCCGCGGGCCACTGTGCCATTTTCTGACAGCGTGTTTCCAACGCGGAAACCCACCATAGCATATTTATTGGCGCTACCCTCGGGCAGGTCGGCGAGGAACTTTCCGATTACCATGAAAGCGTCGCGGTTGTAGAAGTCATCGCAATTGATAACGCAGAACGGCTCCTTTATCACGTCGGCGGCCATCATCACGGCATGGTTGGTACCCCACGGTTTGACTCTGTTTTCGGGCACGGAGAAGCCCTCAGGCAGTTTGTCAAGGCTTTGGAAGACGATTTCTGCAGGTATGTGTCCCTCATATTTAGCGAGCACCTTCTCACGGAAATCCTGTTCGAAATCTTTTCTAATAACGAATACGATTTTTCCGAATCCCGCCTGAATAGCGTCATAAATGCTGTAATCCATAATGGTTTCGCCATTGGGTCCCAGTCCGTCGAGCTGTTTGAGCCCACCATAGCGGCTGCCCATTCCGGCAGCGAGCAGTAAAAGTGTAGGTTTCATCTATTATATTTTTAAATGATTGTGATATTATTCAACTTGGTATGCAAAGGTACATCTTTTTTTTGACAAACCTCCAACTCCCTCCCTTAGTTTTTGTTAGAAAGGATATCCGATGGCAAGATGCAGTGAATTTCCCTGTTTGAATGAGGGGATATTGAACCATCCCGAGCGGTCTGTCTGATAGGGCACATGGAGTCCGAAGCCCCAATCCAGGCGGATTACGAAATAGTCGAGGTCGTATCTTACCCCCACTCCAGTTCCCACAGCCATTTGTCTGAAGAAATTGTTCATTTTGAGCAGCGCATCCTCGCGGTAGTCGTCTTCATGCAGTAGCCACACATTACCGGCATCGAGGAACACGGCCCCATGCAAGTTGCCCCAGATACGCATTCTCCATTCCAGGTTGGCCTGGAACTTCACATCGCCTGTTTCCTCTACATATCGCCATCTTTTCTCCTCCGAGCGGAATCGTCCTGGTCCGATGCTTCTTACGGGGAAAGCCCTGATGCTGTTTGCGCCTCCCACATAGAATTGCTCAGTATAGGGCGCATAGTAGCTGTTGCCATACGTGAAGAGAACGCCGCCGTTGAGATGTCCCACCAGGCTCATGCCCTCATTGAGTGTCCATGTTTTGGTGATATCCGTTTCCAATTTCACGAACTGAGCGTATGGATTTTTGAACATCTCCTTCTGTTGCTCGCTCCATTTTTCCCCTGCTATCATATATCCCAGCGAGACGATGTTTCCCGCCTCGCTGATACTGGTTTCCCAATACAGCGGGTTTCGGTAGGTTTTGGGGCTCGACCAAGTGAGTGTGTATTTCATTTTGGGGATGAAAACATCCTCCATGGTAGCCTGCAGGTAGGGATTATTTTCAATCATTTCATAGAACCGGTCGGTGGCGCTCTTCATATAGTTGTACTCCACAATCAGCGGGCTGAGTTTGTGTCTCCAGTTGGGTTTGGGTTGGAAAAGATAAGTCAATTCTCCAGAGACGATACGTCTTTTGAAGAAGCCCGACCGGTTGACGGTATTGGTAGACGCCTTGATGAGGGTAGAGGGCAGCGTGTACCATCTTCTTCTTCGCGGTTGGAAGGGCAGCAGCAGTCTGGGTATCTCGAGCGACGCGTCGAGTCCATATTCATAGGAATTGACATTGGTTCCCGACTCGTCATAGTCGCGGTCGAGCTGCCATTCATACGAGCCATGCAGGTTTACATCGAGCACCTCCCCACCCTTGAAGGCATTTTTCTTGGTCAGTCCGAGCACCAGCTGCGGTCCGAGGAAGCCAGTGGTTTTTCCTCTCAGATTGGTTTCGATATAAGTATCATAAGGTTTGTCGAACACACAATTGAGTGAGAGGTCGAGTGTATCGCACGCAGCGGTTGTATCGCGTGGTGAGAAGGTGAAGTCGACCATGCTGAAGATGTTGTTGCTGGTAAGTTTGCTTACCGACTCCTCATAGTCGGCATAGCTGAAGAGCCTTTTGGGGCGAATTTTAAGGTCGTGCAGTATGACTCTCGGTCGGATGGGCGATTTCTTTCCGTTGTAATGAATAGTAAGGCTGCGTCGTGAGGAAGAGTCGTTGAGCTGTTCCATGAATCTTTTACGCAGATAGATATCCCTTTTCCCTATATACCACTTACGCAGGGCGATATCAGGAATGCTGTCGGCCATTTGCAGACGCACCTGCACCTTTCCCGGTGTCTGCAGGGTGTCGGCCAGGTAGGAGGCATAGGAAGGATGGAAATAGAAATATCCATTATTTCGCAGCAAGTTGGTGATACGGTTTCTTTCTCCGTCGAGTGTGGCGACATCGAAAGGCGCCCCTTTCTTGAGCAGCGACTCCTCTCGTGTGCTGTCGATAAGCATCATAGCCTCTGGCGGGAAATTGCGGTATTCGATAGAATCGAGTGTGAAGAGCGGTCCTGGTGTGACAACATATCCCACCTTTTGTTTCTTTTCATTTTTGGTGTTTACCACATCCGCCTGGACGGTTCCTCTGAAATAGCCATGAGCGTTAAGGGCCGACTGTGCTACCGATGCCCTCAAGTCGGCGTTGACCGTACTCATTAGGATTGGTTTGCTTCCGAATGACTTGGTAATCCATTTACCCATTTTGCTTTCGGAATCAGAGAAGGCATTCCAGATAAAGAGTCCGATGGGGAAAGGGCTCTTATAGGTGGAGCTTCCGAAGAGGGCGGCGTTTGGCGGACAAGCCAGCGCGGCCTCCACCTCCTCCTGTGTAGTGGTGAAATGCGGGCTTTTCTCATAGTCGGTATAGGATATTTTATCGATACCCACATACAGTTTTTCCCCTTCGGGCAGCGAGGAAGTGGTGGAGCATGCAGCGAGCAGCAAGAGCATGGTCCACAAGCCGCAGCATCGCAATATATATATAATCAGTTTATTCATCTGCCTTTTGTGTATGTAAACTATCCTTCTGCGCGGGCTCCGTTCTCGGCCCGGGCCCAGATTGCGGTCTCGGCATCACCGGTGTGGTGTTGTTCCATTTGAAGAGGTCGCTGAAATGTTCTATTTTGCGCCGCCACAAGAATCCGCCTCCATACTCACCCACATCGCCTTCCAGCCAGTCGTAGGCATCCCTGTTGTAATACAGTTTCAGATATTTGTTTGAGGTGGGGCTCAGTCGGTACTCAAAGGTCACATTGTTGAAGAACGACTGGTTTTGCTCCTCCACTTCCGACCCGGTGCTCACTTTTCCTCCCACAGAGATGCTGAGTCGGTTATTCCAGAAACGTTTGGCGAATTTGAAAGAATAGTCGGTGTGCATATTACCGGTTGCATCGGTAGCATTGTCGACACCCACAGAGAAATTGAGGCTCCTTAGGGCGTTGCCCGTGATATTGTTGATTTCGTTTTGCAGGAACGAGCTGAGCGCTCCGTTCATGGTGAATCCGCTTGTATTGCCATCAGCCAGATACATACCTGTGGTGAGCATGGTGACCGCCACTTTTCCTCTTTCCTCTTTCGACATAGACGCCAGTTCACCGCTTATAATCATGTCGTCGGTTGCGTCGACCACGAACTCGAGTCCCATATCATTCAGTGTCTGCGACAATACGACACCGCAATTAAAGTCGACACTTCTGGTGCCCCCACCCTCGTCAGCGACGGTGGCCTTTGTTTTTTCGAGAGCCGTGATATGCAGTCTTGGATTCATGGGGTCGCCGGTGAATTCGATATAGCTTCCATCCTGAATGCTGAAAGTCTTGAGCGGGATGATGGGCAGCGAGTATTTCATTTCGCCATTGGCAAGGGTATAGCGTCCGGTAAGCCTCAGATTGTCAATACTGTTATATTGCATTCTGAGTTCGCCTCCACCTATCAGGTCTATGTAATTGGAGTGGTCGGCATTGAGGTCGCACTTTATCTGAGCTGCATTGTCAATACTCATCGACAAGTCCATCGTGAAGCCATTGATGGGCGGCCGTTTGACCGTCTGCACTGTAGAGTCATTAAAATTAGTGAATTCCACCAGTTCGTTGAGTCTGTTGTCCATTGCGAGGGGAGAATCGCGCAGCACATAGGTCATATTGGTTGATCCGAGCACATCGAGTTTGCCTCTCATGGTCAGGGCATCGAGCGGTCCGTTGATTCTGGAGAAGAAATTGACGTAAGCCTTTCCATAAGCTTCGGAATTGGGCATTTCCTTCGAATTGACCAAGAGGAAATCTCTTGCACTCATTCTCAAATCGAGGAACATGCGGTCCAGTTGCGAGAAATCGAGCGACCCGTTGATTGTAAGAGGATTCGAATTGGGAGCGTAGAACTTATAGTTTTCGAAATTGAGATGGTTTCCTACAATTTTCAGAGCCTGCTCCTCCATTCTCATCTCCACACCATAAGGAGAACTGAACACATAGGCGGAGTCGGGCGTAATGGTTCCGTTAATGGCCGGTTTGGAGAGCGGTCCTTTTATAGACATCTCGCCGGTGGCATATCCTTTGAATCCCAGCAGGTTGTCGGGAATAAAGCCGTTGACCAGCCCGAGCGGTGTTCTACTGAGTGTGAAGTCGGCATCGATTTTTCCTCCATTATCCGGATAGTACGAGCCTACGAGTGTGCCCACCTCTTCTTTTTCGAAAAAGAGGATACCGTCGATGTAATGGGATCCGTCTTCGTTAGGCATGTAAACAAATTCGGTGCTCAGGTCGCCCATTTTATTGCCTTGATAAATGAGCCGGTCTACGCCTAAATCGCCCGATACCGACAGGTCATGCTGTGTTTGAATTAGGTGAAAATCGCCGTTGGCAATACCCTTTACATCAGGCAGATAAGGCAAAATTGACAATATCCGGTCAAGGTCGAAATTATCGACACTGACGGTCAGGTCTTGAAGCGCCTCGAGGTTGTCGTCGTTGGTATAGACATACAGTCGTGTTTTGTCTTCCGCCACCAGATTGAGGTTGGCCGAGAGCCGTTTGTCGTTGGCCATGAAGATGTAATTGTCGTCATTGGCCTTGAAGGGTATAAATCCGATGATGGGAGCCGTGTTGATGAGTTGCAGCCGGATGCCCTCCTGCTCCATAGCCGCCTTGAGTCCGAGGTCGAGTCCCAGTACATTGTTTTTGTCATACACTTTCGGATGCAGATAAGCGTTGCCACCTGAAATACCCCCTTCGAGCAAGGCATTGAACACATACTGCGGATTGTCGGCATTGTTTCTTACCTGCCCGCTGTAGCGGATTCCCCTTTCATCGGTAAGGACATTAAGACGTACGGTATCGAGTTGATAGCCCTCTGCCACAAGCGAATCCACACTGAAGGAGCCGTTCAGTCCGTCGTGCGGCGATGAGGTAAGGTCAACGAGCACATTTTGGAAGGAGTAGCCCTTTTCTTCCAGGATATCGGCGAAGAAATTGTCTTTTCCTGTTTTCAGGTACAGATTCATGTTGGGCAATAAGTTTTTCATCTGCTGCTCATCGATTCTTTTCTCCTCTATTTGGGCAGACATTGCGTCAGTGAGTTTTTCCACCTGTTTCAGCAGTCGCTTGTAGCCACCTTGCCCGTTCATGTTGAGATGGAAGTCGCCGCAGTCGACATAGGCATAAGTGGTATCTGTTCTGGTGAGCACGTCCAGCTCAATCTCGTCGGGCTGATAGAGCGCATTATTATAAGTGAGCGACAAGTTACTGACCCTTCCCCTCACGCTATGGTTTTCTTTCAGGTCGGAATGGATATCGAGATTGCCTATGCCTGCTATGGTCAAAGGCGTTTCTGTCACTCTCAAAGAATAAAGGTCGGCATTGTTGATATTGAAGTCGAAGTCGCCGTCCAACTTTTTGCTGTCGAGCGCCGCATTGAAGGCCACATGTCCATCAAGCAGTGCATTGTGGCTTTCCACATCAGCACTGACGAGTCCGTTTTTCAGAGAGGCCTCCGCCCTTACCCCATTCAGTTGCCACTTGTCGTATTTGAAGTCGGCTATCAAGGCTTTTGCCTGCAGCGTAGTGTTCTTAGACAGGAAATCTGTGCCCTGTCCCTTTGCCTCGATATGCGCGGTGAGAGGTCCGGCAGGGATATTCTTGACGAAATGCCCCACGGCAAATTTGTCGGCGTCGATACGCGCGTTATAAGCCATACTCTTGCTGTCGAAGTCGATATTCGTCTTTATCTTCCCGTTGCCCTCAGCAATATTCAGGTTGGCGCCGTACTTCTTGCCCTGTGCTTTTATATCTCCTTCGAGCGCCATTCCCCGCGGTATACGTACATTCTGCTCAACGTCTGGTCCCAGCATGGAGGGCAGGAAATCGAGATTGCCCGTTTTCCCTTTCAACCGGACGGCGGCATTCATTTTGTCCGGGTGGGCAAGGTTGTCGACATGTCCACTCGCATGCATGGTCAGTGTTGACGGCCAATCGACATGGAGTCCTTCAAAATCGGCATGGTTCAGATTACCTCTCAGTTTGCCCGACACCATCATGGGCTGTGCGGGCCATGACCTGCGTGTTTTTTCGGGCAGATTCCCCATAAAGCGCAGCATGTCTTGTTTTCCCAGTGTCGCATCGATATCGGTATACAGCACGCCCGGATTATTTTCATCAAAAGCATCCAAGTCCATCTGCACATCGGCCGTGAGGTGCGAGTCAGGCGTTTTCAGGTTTAGCTGATTGACCGCCAGCCTTGTTGAGTCGAGTGCCACATGGCCTGTAAGGTCTTCTATTTGGATACCGCTTTTTTCCTGTAGTGCGCAATGCCTTACCTTGACATCCAGATGCGGTTGCTGATAAGAAACGGAGTCGAGGCCGATATCAATGCCGCTGAAATGCAGGTGATTGGCATCAAGTCCATCGACCATTTTTTCAAAATTCTTGTTGTATTGGGCAGAATTGCCCTTCAAGTCCAGCTGTGCGACGGTATATTTCCCCTCACCCAGATCGAAGGCCCCATTACTGGCCGTAAGAAGATTGATATCGGCAGCGACGGAGAGGGAGTCGCCGGGCATGTGCACAGCCACCTTGCTGTTACTGACACGCAATTTGTCGGCATATATTTTCCAGAAATTCTCTGTTTCCGTCGTATCTGGAGGAACAGAATCGCCCAGTGCCACATCGATGTCGGCATCATCCAGAAGCGCTTCGTCTACCCGGAGCGTCTGTTTATCCAAATCCACCCCATGGCATTGCAAGCTGAGGTTGCCCACCCTCCCCTTAACACGCGTATCGGGAATAAGTCCATCGGTATTGACGATGGCGTTTGACAATTGGAGAGCGTCAATTTCGACCTGCTTTTTCAGCAGCGGTTTGAATTGGACCTTAGCCACAAGTTTGTCTACCTTTGCGATAGTGTCGGTGAGTCCGGGTATACTGTCGTTGGCCTTAAGAGCCTGGAAATCATCAATCTGAAGGTCGAGAGGGAATTTTAGAGAGACATGTCCCACAGAGATATCCATATCCAATTGCCGCGATGCATAGTCGGCAACATGCCCCGCCACCCAGTTTTGTATGGGCGGCATATACAGGAGCACCGTCAGAAGCAAAAAGAGAAGGGGCGGAATCAACAAGATGATTACAACCCATTTCACTATCTTTTTCATAGACGTAGATATGCGATGATAGATTCTTTACTATGCAAAGTAAACGATTTTTTTCTAATTATGCACAAAAGGCGTTCGAAAAAATCGCGTACTGTGCAATTATTTCGCATTTTTTGCTATTTCCCTCCACAATCTGTCATCGGGGAGGGGTGCCACGATATCTATCGGCACTTTACTGACCGGGTGAACAAATTCTATTCTCCTGGCGAGGAGCGAAATACTTCCGTCGGGATTTGACCTCGGGGCACCATATTTCAAATCGCCCTTGATGGGACATCCGATAGCAGCCAACTGGCATCTTATTTGGTGATGCCTTCCCGTGAGCAGGTTCACCTTGAGCAGATGATATCTATCAGACGAAGCGAGAAATTGATAGTTAAGCACAGCACGCTTACTATCAGCTACTTCTCTAATATGATGAAAGCTTTTGTTTAATTTTTCATTTCTTGTTATCCACCCTTCTATCGTCCCCTCATCGGCTTGAGGCCTTTGTATGGTGATGGCCCAATAAGTTTTGTGCACCTCCCCTTTTCGGAACATCTCGTTAAGCCTTGCCAAAGCCTTTGAAGTTCTGGCGAACACCACCAGTCCGGCAACCGGTCGGTCCAGGCGATGAACGACTCCCAGAAACACGTCGCCCGGTTTGGCATATTTCACTTTGATATATTGTTTTACCATATCCGCCAGGGTCAAATCGCCGGTTTTGTCGCCTTGTACGATTTCGCCACTGCTTTTATAGACCACAATAATGTGATTGTCTTCGTAGAGGATGCGCATTACACTATTTTATGAAAACGGGAGTGTGAGGTCACACTCCCGTGTAGAATTAGGAACAAAGATATTACATATTCATACCGCCGTCGACCTGTATGACCTGTCCGGTGACATACGACGACATATCGGAAGCCAGGAACACGCAGACATCGGCGATGTCCTCGGGCGTGCCGCCTCTTCTGAGCGGTATACGCTCCATCCATTCTTTACGCACCTGTTCGGGCAGGGCCTGTGTCATAGGTGTATCGATGAATCCCGGAGCAATAGCGTTGGCACGGATGCCTTTTCTACCCATTTCCTGTCCGATGCTCTTTGCCAGTGCGATCAATCCGGCCTTAGAAGCAGCATAATTGCACTGTGCGGCATTACCGTGCACGCCAACGACCGACGACATATTGATGATAGAGCCGCCTCTCTGCCGCATCATGATAGGCGTACAGGCATGAATGAAATTAAAGGCCGACTTCAAGTTAACATTGATTACAGCGTCCCACTGTGCCTCGGTCATCTTCAGCATCAATCCGTCTTTGGTGATACCTGCATTATTGACCAGGATATCGACACGTCCGAAATCCTGCATAATCTGCTGCACCACATTCTCTGTCTCGGTGAAATTGGAAGCGTCGGATGCGTATCCCTTTGCCTGAACGCCAAAGGCGGCGATTTCCTTCTCCGTGTCAGCTCCTATTTGCTCAATCACGGGAGCGAGGTCAGTGAATGCGATGTTGGCACCTTCTTTAGCGAATTTCAAGGCGATGGCCTTTCCGATACCACGAGTAGCACCAGTGATAATTGCTGTTTTTCCTGTTAGTAAACTCATAATGAAAAATTTATAATTAGGGTTTATGATAATTTTTTCCCAATGCGCCATACACCACTTTTGCCACCATGGGCCTGCTGGTAGCTTCGGTAAGTCCGTGTCCCAGACGTCCGTAGATATATGGCACTTCCAGTCCTTTTATGCAATAATGTGTAATATCGGCCACCAGGTCGACATCATCTATATCAAACTCGCCTTCTTCCTTCCCTTCAGCATAGACTTTTCTAAAGAGGGCGATTTCATCCTCATCAAACTTTTTCCTTACTTTTTCCACCATCCATATATTGCGGAAGAACTCAGCCCTCAAGTTACCGTTTCTCACTACCGTCTCTTTAATCATGTTGAGATGCATGTAGATGAGTTCCATAATCTTGTCGTGGGGCCTAATCTTCTTTGCCGCCAACTCCTCAAGGCTGTCGGACAATCTCTCCAATTCAGATTCTATCACCGAATAGTAAACCTCCTCCTTGTTTTTAAAATAAGTATACAAGGTTCGTCGTCCCTTTCCTGAAGCCACGGCGATATCGTTCATGGTGGTATTCTCTAAACCATTCTTTGCGAATAACTGTCTTGCGACATCAACCAGCAGTTGTCTTGTTTTAGAGATAGACATAATAAACACAATTAATTAATTGCACATATAGCTTACTATGTGCAAAAGTAGTGGTTTTATTTAAAACAGACAAATAATTATCCGAAAAAAGTAAGAAAAAGGAAAAAGTAGAGGAAAAACTGCAAAAAAGGCAGAGAATATTTGGTTTTAAGCAAAAAAAGCCGTACCTTTGCATCGCAAAAAAGAAAAACATCGCGGAGTGGAGCAGTTGGTAGCTCGCCAGGCTCATAACCTGGAGGTCGCACGTTCGAATCCTGCCTCCGCAACTATTAAAAACTCTCACACAAATGTGAGAGTTTTTTTTATTTCATGCAGTCCTCTCCTATCAGTGCGCACAAAAAAAACCGGCAACTACTCACGAGAGCCATTGCCGGAAGATAAAAATGTATTAGGGATATATATCAATTCATGTAACTCATCACTTTCTCATAATATCTCTGCGTTCTACGCACATTGTAGTTAATACCGCCTTGCCACATACGAATGGCGCGTTCTACGTTGTTCTGCGGATTATAGAACGACTGAATAAGCACAAACATCTCCTTCGACTTAGCAGCATTGAAGCGGTCGGCCAGAGAATAGCGTTTGGAGCTTTTGCGTCTTTTCAATATCTGATTACAATCTTTTACAAGGACAGGAGAAATCTGGAGAATACCACAGTAGATACCACATCTTGCATTAGGATTACCTTTACTTTCAACCTGAATAATAGCATTCATTACAGGATTCCAATCAAAATCAGCATTCTGAGCCATCACTTTATTAGAAATGCCTAATAAAGCGACCAAAACAAATAATACAAATCTCTTTAATATACTCATCGTAACAAAATTTATGGAGTTGGTTGAGAAACCATTCTGCTGGAAAAGAGAAAAAGAGATCCAGCAAAACTCCTGTTATTTACTTTGAACAGACATCAACAAAAAATATCTATTCATTTATTTAACACGATGCAAAGGTAAGCATTTTATGTTAGAAACGGAACAAAAATGGGTGGTTTTTGAACATTTTTAAGATTTCGAAAGAATTTATATCACACTGATTATCAATTATTTAAAATTGTAAAATTAAAGGTTTACATTTGAAAATGTAAAACTAGTTCATCATACAGCCAGCCTTGGAATGAGCTCCTATATTAAAGCATCACTTTAACGAAACAGAACTTTCTGGCGATGGTTCAAAGCATTTGCAAAAAGAGAAAAAGCATGCTATTGACTGTGTTGAACCACGAAGCCGGCTATCCATCTGCTTTGGCACAAAAAAAGAGTCCTGCCGGAACGTGTGTTCCTGACAGGACTCTCTAGTCTTGAAAAAGCGGGCGGCCTCCTACTCTCCCACATTGCATTGCAGTACCATCGGCGCAGGCGGGCTTAACTTCTCTGTTCGGAATGGGAAGAGGTG